>JBEIIN010000015.1:0-14949 GCA_040380795.1 Sediminibacterium sp.
AATTCACCCGATACCTTACGCAAGGTTTATTTCCATATGTATTGGAATGCATTTCAACCTAATTCTTCAATGGATATTCGTAGTAGAGAGCTTGGAAAAAATTTATTAAATTTTAGACGTGGTGCCATTAGTGCATCGAATGCTACATCGTTAGGTCAAGAAGCTGCCCAAGATTGGGACAGAAGGGTAAGAGACCGTATTCAAAAATTAACACCCACTGAAATTGGTTATCAAAGAATAAGTCAAATTTTAATCAATGGGAAGGCGCAAAAATTAATAGAGCACGAAACTATTTTAGAAGTGCAATTAACACAAGCTATTGCACCCAAAACTTCTATAAAAATGTCTTTACAATTTGAAGCGCAAGTGCCTGTTCAAATTAGACGCTCTGGTCGTGATAATGCAGAAGGGGTTCGTTATTCAATGAGTCAATGGTATCCTAAAATGGTTGAATATGATTACCAAGGATGGAATGCCAATGCTTATATAGCGCGTGAATTTCATGGTGTTTTTGGAAATTACGATGTGAGTATTTCCTTGGACAAATCTTATATGGTGGCAGCTACGGGTGTTTTACAAAACCCTAATGCAGTAGCCGATAAATTCGGAAATCTTACTTGGAATTTTACAGGAAAAAATATTCACGATTTTATGTGGGCTGCAGATAATAAATACAAGCATTTATCTAAAGAAGTGCGTAAGGGCTTAACCTTACATGTTTATTTTATAGAAAAAAATGCTTCTTCTGATAGTGCTTGGGCGAATGTTTTATGGACAGCAGAAAAAGCATTGCCTTATATGGAGAAAAAATTTGGTGCTTATCCTTATCCACAATATTCCTTTATCCAAGGAGGAGACGGGGGCATGGAATATGGAATGGGTACCTTATTAAAAGGCCCTAGTCTTGGAACTGCTATTCATGAGTGGATGCATAGTTGGTACCAACATATATTAGGCACTAATGAAAGTTTATTCCCTTGGATGGATGAAGGCTTTACCTCTTATGCAGAAGATGATATCACTTATTGGTTAAATAATAATTATGCATTACAGTCTCCTTATATCAATGAAAAAGAAAAACTAAGATTAAAAGCGGAGATTGAAAATGCAAAAACACAATTACCCGCCATTCAATTTGGAAATTATGCAGGTTATTTAACTTTAGCAAAAAGTGGTATTGAAGAACCTATGAGTACGCATTCCGATCATTATAATTATAATTATTCTTATACAAGCGCAGCTTATACTAAAGGCGCCACTTTCTTAGGTTTATTAGGTTATGTAGTAACTGATTCTGTGAGAGATGCTATTTTATTGAATTACTATAATACATGGAAGTTCAAGCATCCTAATGCCAATGACTTTACAAGAGTAGCTGAAAAAACAAGTGGCATACAATTGCAGTGGTTAAAAGAATATTGGATGAACTCTACTAAAACCATCGATTATGGTTTAAATAATATTGAAGTGAGTGCCAATAACTCGAATGCTGTTATTAGTATTCAGCGTAATGGTAAATTCCCTATGCCTATTGAGGTACTTGTTACTTATAAAGATGGTACTAGTGAGCTGCATTATATTCCACTAGATTTAATGTTAGGCGCCAAGCCAGCAGAGGGTAGCGTAAAGAGAATTCTGCATACCGAGTGGCAATGGGTAGCCCCTAGCTATACTTTTGAAACCAGCAAGCCGCTGTCTGCATTAAAATCAATCGAGATTGATCCAAGCCAACGCATGCCTGATATTAATAGAAGTAATAATAAATTAGAGATACCAAATTAGTATAATGGAATTTATTGGAAAGCCTTAATTATTTCATCGAACGAACTTTCGAGCACGCGCAGAGAGAGTGAGAGGGAATAATTAAGGCTTCTTTACTTGTATGATAAACTTCTCTTCAAAATAAGCTTCTTGAAAAATGTCATGAATTGACATCATTTTAGGACGCAGGCCACTTTCAAATATTTCTTGGTGCAAGTCGCCACCTTTTAAACAAATCAAAGCATTGGCTTGATCGGGCTTTTTATGTAAAATAGGTCCGGCCCATTTCCATAAATCTTTTAAAGGCGCCACGGCGCGACTAATAGCGTAATCGAATTTTTTATTCTTTATTTCTTCTACGCGCGTATGTTTAGTGGTAATATTTTTAATACCCGCTATTTCACAAACGGCGTCTACTACTTTTAATTTTTTAGCAATACTATCTACTGCTAAGAACTGCACCTCTGGAAAAAAGATAGCCAGTGGTACGCAAGGAAATCCGCCCCCGCATCCAATATCAATTACCTGTGTGCCTTTCTCCCACTCGGCAATAGCTGCAATACTTAATGAATGCAAAATATGATGCAAGTAAATATGATCAATGTCTTTTCTAGAGATTACATTAATTTGACTGTTCCACTCTTTGTAAGCAGGCTCAAGTGCTTCGAATTGACTTAATTGCTTAGGCGTGAAATCGGCAAAGTACTTGGTAATTAATTCCAATTTTTCTGTGGGGCTTTCCATACACTAGGCAAGGTAAATAAATAATAGAAGATAGACCAAAAATCAAATAAAATAAACCAAGGCCATAGGTCTAGTTCATTTAGTTTTTTCATAGTGCTTCTTAATATAGTCCCTTGTATTAGCATTCTAATGCTCCATAAAGAAGCTAATAATATATATTCTTTAGTGAATACAATGGCTGTAATTAAAATGGGGTATACTAAAAACTGACTAATAGCGTAAAAAGCAAGTAGGGTAGCATGAGATAATTTATAATACTTACTAGTGGTATAATGCCTATACTTCTGATTCATCCAATCGTGCAAGCTCGTTTTAGGCTCACTTAAAGTATGTGCGTCTTTATCAATGACAATAGCAGTATTATATTTATTGGCTACTTGGTTAATAAATAAATCGTCGTCGCCACTAGGCATTTGATTAATGGAAGAGAATCCCTTATTGCGAATAAACACCTCTTTTTTATAAGATAAATTTCTTCCCACACCCATATAGGGCATACCTGCTAAGGCATAAGAAAAATATTGTAAGGCAGTTTGAAAAGTTTCAAAACGAATGAGTTTATTTATTAAGCCTGGCTTCTTTTTATAAGCGCCATAGCCAAGTACAATTTCAATACCCTCGTCATAACCATCTTGCATAAGTCGCATCCAGTGTTCACTCGCTGGTACACAGTCGGCGTCGGTTAGAAGTAAGGTTTCATTTTTAGCCGATTTAATACCAATAGATAAAGGAAACTTTTTCCCGTTAATCATTTTAGCTTCTTGAGAAAGTAAAACCGGATTTAAATTCTTAAACGATTTTTTAAATTCTTCCAATAAATATTTTGTTTCATCTTCTGAGTTATCATTCACTAAAACAACTTCGTGTGTAGTATTATACTGCTGTACTAAAACACCCGGTAAATTATTAGCTAAATTAGCGGCTTCATCTCTTGCACAAATCACCACTGAAATAGGGTGTTCCATATTTGTTGCTTTGGTAGGCTTCTTGTAAATAGCTAATCTCAGAAAGAAGTATAGATAATAAAACAGCTGCAAGGCAATGATGCCTATAAAGCTGCCTACCAATATGTTTGATAGTGGAAGGTTAGTTAACATGTTACAAAAGTATAGCATGCGCCTTCAACTACTTCAGTCGGAGATTGAATGTGGAAAAATAGCCCATTTGACCTTACCTTTGCGCCATGGCGGCACTTCAATTTAACTTAGCATATCAAAGCAAAATAGGGGCATCAAGGGCAGGTACTATTACCACCGACCATGGTGAAATTCAGACCCCTATATTCATGCCTGTAGGGACCATTGGTTCTGTGAAGGCAGTTACTCAACAGCAATTGAAAAATGATATTCATGCGCAAATAATATTGGGCAATACCTATCATCTTTATTTACGTCCGGGAACAGAAGTAATGGAGGCTGCTGGTGGCTTACACCGTTTTATGGGTTGGGACCGACCAATTCTAACCGATAGTGGTGGCTACCAAGTTTTTTCATTGGCATCGAATAGAAAAATTAAACCAGAGGGTGTTTTATTTCAATCGCATATTGATGGCAGCAAGCACTTGTTTAGTCCTGAAAAAGTAATGGATATTCAAAGAAGTATTGGTGCAGATATTATTATGGCTTTTGATGAATGCCCGCCTTATCCTAGTGAGTATGAATATGTGCAAAAGAGTATGAATCTAACCCATTTGTGGTTGGATAAATGCTTTAATAGGTTAGCAGAAACACCCGATTTATATGGTCATACACAAAATTTATTCCCCATTGTACAAGGAGGTACTTATGCCGATTTAAGAAAAGCATCTTGCGAATATATTAGTTCAAAAAATGCAGTAGGTAATGCCATTGGAGGATTAAGTGTGGGAGAGTCGGAACAAGAATTATATGATTTTACACAATTGTGTTGTGAAAATTTACCAGTGAATAAGCCAAGGTATTTAATGGGTGTAGGTACTCCTTGGAATATTTTAGAAGCCATTGATTTAGGCGTCGATATGTTTGATTGCGTCATGCCAACACGCAATGGCCGTAATGGAATGGTATTTACTTCTCAAGGCGTTATTAATATTAAAAACAAACAATGGGCCAGCGATTTCTCGCCATTAGATCCGGGTATTCCTAATGAAATGAGTCAATACTATACAAAGGCCTATATGCGCCATTTATTTATGGCTGATGAAATATTAGGTTTACAATTAGCCAGTATTCAGAATCTATCTTTTTATCTTTGGTTAGTAGGGCAGGCAAGAGAGCATATTATTGCAGGTGATTACTCCAGTTGGAAAAAAACAATGGTTGCACAAATAAGTAAACGATTATAAAGTAGTTTATCAAGATTATAAAATAATTAATCAAAACATCATTTGAAAAAATTAGATTGGTACATATTAAATAAGTTTTTAAAAGTTTTCTTTTTCTCTATCTTTTTATTTGCTGTCATTGCAGTCGTAATTGATGGAAGTGAAAAGACAGATGATTTTGTACGCTCTGGTTTTTCTGCATCAGAAATTTTTACCCGTTACTATATTGGTTTTGTTCCACATATTATTGCACTACTTTTTCCTTTATTTGTTTTTATAGCCGTTATTTTTTTTACTTCTAAAATGGCAGGGCAAACTGAAATCATTGCTATATTGGCTAGCGGCACATCTTATAATAGATGGTTAAGACCTTATTTGATTGGGGGCACATTCTTAGGTTTGTTTTTATGGATATCGAATTTGTATTTTATACCGAAGGCCAATATTATTAGAGGAAGTTTTGAAGCTGCCTTTGTCGATTCTCATTCAAGTTACAATGCATTAATTCAAGGCTCCTCCGATATTTATTTTAAAGTAGACTCCTTTACTTATGCAGGTATTTATGGATACGATACAGCAGCTAAAAGAGGAAACACTTTTTTCATTTATAAAGTAGATGGCGATAAGGTAAATTATAATTTAAGAGCGGAAACCATTTTATGGGACACTGCCGCCAAGCAATGGTTATTAGCTGAAGTGATCGAAAGAAAAATTTTTAATAATAGAGAGCAGATGAATTATGTTTCATCTATGCATAAAAAATTTGGTTTTCAGCCATTGGATTTAGAGAAAGACAAATACACCAAGGATAAGTTAACCACCCCTCAATTGATCAAACAAATAAAATTGGAAGAGATTAGAGGATCGGAGGTATTAAATGAATTACGCATTGAAAGATATAGAAGGGACGCCACCCCCATTACAGTATTATTGCTAACGCTCATTGGAGCCATTATTGCGGGACATAAAGTAAGGGGTGGATCTGGCTCTCACTTAGCCCTTGGCTTCGTTATAGCGGCCCTTTTCATCATTACCGATAGGTTCTCCACTATCTTCTCCACCAAGGGCAATTTACCCCCCTTATTGGCTGCCTGGATACCTAATATTATTTTTGTGTTTGTAGTCAATTATTTATACAAAAAAGCAGCTAAGTAAACCTTTTTTTGAGTTAACTTTGTGCCGAAATTTAAACGTTTTTCAATCACAATATTTAGGTTATGGAAGAAATTAAAGACAGGTTTAGTATTAAAGCCACAGCTGCTGTTTTGGAGATTAAAGAAATCATCAAAGAACATGGTGATAAAAAAATTGGTGAAGTAACTCTAGCACAGGCTTATCAAGGTATGCGTGGTATCACTGGACTTGTTACGGAAACAAGTTTATTGGATGCACAAGAAGGAATTCGTTTCAGAGGATTTACCATTCCTGAATTACAAGCAAAATTGCCAAAAGCGCCAAATGGGGATGAGCCCTTACCAGAAGGTTTGTTTTATTTGATGATGATTGGAGAATTGCCGGCTGAGAGAGATGTTAAAAAAGTTACGAGTAATTGGCAAAGAAGAAGTCATGTGCCTTCACATGTATTTGATGTAATAGATGCCTTTCCTATAAACAGTCATCCAATGACTATGTATGTTGCAGCAGTAATGGCTTTACAAACAGAATCTAAATTTGCACAAGAGTATGCAAAGGGAATGAATAAAAAAGATTACTGGCAATATACATACGACGACTCCATGGATTTAATTGCGCGTTTACCAAGAATAGCAGCTTATATCTATAGAAGAAAATACAAGAATAACCAACATATTCATCCGAATGGTTTATTAGACTGGGCGGGTAACCTTGCTTATATGATGGGCTTTGAAGATGAAAGCACTAAAGAATTAATGAGATTATACATGACCATTCATGCCGACCATGAAGGTGGAAATGTATCTGCACATACTACACATATAGTAGGTTCTGCATTAAGCGATCCTTATTTAAGTTATGCTGCAGGCATGAATGGATTAGCGGGTCCTTTACATGGTTTAGCAAATCAAGAAGTGATCAAATGGATTTTAGAAATGCAAGAAGCTATTGGAACCGATGAACCAACAGCCGCGCAAATTGCTGACTATGTTAAAAAAACTTTAGCGGAAGGAAAAGTAGTTCCAGGCTATGGTCATGCGGTATTAAGAAAAACTGATCCTCGTTTTACAGCACAAATGGAATTTGGTAAAAAACATTTAGCCGACGATAAACTGGTGAATACGGTTTGGAAAATTTATGAAACCGTACCACCTATTTTAGAGTCATTAGGAAAAGTAAAAAATCCTTGGCCGAATGTGGATGCACATAGTGGTGCCTTATTAGTACATTATGGCATTGTTGAATATGAATTTTACACAGTCTTATTTGCAGTAAGTAGAGCCTTAGGGGTTTTGGCAAGTTTAACATGGGATCGTGCATTAGGCTTCCCATTAGAGCGTCCAAAATCGGTTACCACAGAAGCAGTTAAACTTTGGTTAGACGGTAAAGGAGAAATTTAATTTTTTAAATTATAAAGTTTAAACCCAAGACTTTTAACTGGGTTTTCATTGAACTTTAATCATTTGAGCTTAGTTTTGCCCCCTTCAGGGGAATTAGCTCAGTTGGTAGAGCGCTTGCATGGCATGCAAGAGGTCAGCGGTTCGAACCCGCTATTCTCCACTTTTAATTTACTTTTCTAATGCCTTCTATATTCAGGCTTTCTTTTATTCTACTATTTTCAAGTATCTCTATTTTTTCAATGGCTCAACAGCAGGCGCTTTTAATTAAAGTCGTAGATGCTAAAAATAATCCTGTAGGCTTTGCCAATATTTCTATTCTACAAAAAATAGACAGTATCAAAATCATCAATGCTATTACTGATAGTATTGGTATTACGAAAATAAATCTTGCAACAAAAAATGCTTACATCATTAGCGTGTCGGCCATAGGGTATAAGAAGTACAGCAAAGATTATTTTATCAATGAACAATCCTCTATAGCTATTAAACTTACTGAAGACCCTACTCAATTAAACGAAGTGGTGGTAAGATCAACCAAGGCCTTGATTCGTCAGGAAGATGATAAGTCGGTGGTGGACCCAGAGCCATTAGCAGCGAGTTCAACCAATGCTTATGAAACGGTGGAGAAAGTACCAGGTATTTTTATTGATCAAGATGGTAATATATATTTAAACGGACTCTCTCCTGCAGGGGTGCAAATTAATGGGCGCGATTTAAGAATGAGCGCTGCGGATATTGCCATACTATTAAAAAGTTTACCACCTAATGCCATTCAAAAAATCGAATTGATAAGAACACCTTCTGCAAAGTATGACGCCTCGGGTGGAGGAGGGTTAGTGAACATCATTCTAATGAAAGGGGTGAAAATTGGTATTAATGGGTCGGTGAATACAGGTTTTTCGCAAGGCGTATACGGTAATCAATTCATAGGATTTAATTTAAATAATAATAACGATAAATTAAGTTCTTATGTAAACGCGCAGTATAGTAATAACAATAATTATACCATTACCAGTTCAGATAGAATACTTTCCATTGATTCTATATTAAGACAAGAGGCAAGAGCAGTCTCGCCTAATCATTCTGTGAATTTGGGTTATGGGTTTGGAAAAACGTTTAAAGAAAAATGGGAACTCAACTATGATGGTAGAATGAGTCAAAATAAATTTGACAACACTACCAAAAGTGAATCTTATTTACTTCAGTTATCTAATAATCAAAGCACAGGAAATTTACAAACGAATCTAAACAATAAGGGCAGTAATAATTTTATCAATCAATCGCTTAGGGCAAAATTAAAATTAGACACCTTGGGTGGAGAGTGGGTGAATGATGTATCCTTTAATTTCTCCAATAGTAGTACCGATCAAAATTATGCTAATGTATTACTATCAAGAAATACCAGTAGTGGTGGTGAGGGTAATTTTGGCAATGACAGAAATTTTTTCACCTATCAGTCCGATCTTAGAAAAAAAATAAGAGGCATTACGCTAGAATCGGGCGTTAAAACATCGATTTTAAATTTTAATAATAAGTCTAATTATACTAAAAATAACGGGGGTCAAATAACACCTGATCCTTTTCGTACCAGTAGCTTTAATTATAAAGAGCAAATTAATGCAGCTTATTTACAAGGTTCTAAAACATGGGGTCCAATAGTTTTAAAAGTAGGTTCAAGACTAGAGCAAACCATTATGCAGGGGCATCAATTTATTCCAAAGGACACTACTTTTTCAGTGAACAGAACGGACGCTTTTCCTTATGTGTATTTGAGTAGAAAAATTTTGATGATTATGAATTATGAACTTCGAGGTTTTTTAGTGTACCGAAAAACCATCAGCAGGCCTTCTTATGATTATCTAAATCCATTCGCAAAATACATAGACCCGTTTTTATATGAAGTGGGTAATCCTAATTTAAAGCCTCAGTTTACCAATAACTATGAGGCCAATATTAGTGTAGACGACAAGCCTTTATTTGCTTTTGGGGTAAATGAAACCACCGATATCTTTACCAATGTAGTGTATCAATCTGCTACCAATAGACAAGTGAGTTATCGTACCTATGATAATTTAGGAAAGAGTAGAGAAACTTATTTTAGAGTTATTGGAGTTATTCCTCCGGGGAAAAAGTTTTTTGCAGTTCTAGGTTCGCAGTATAATAGAAATAACTATAATGGATTTTATGAGGGCAAGCCCATTATGTTTAATAGAGGCACTTGGTCTGTATTTACTTTTCAATCCTTTAAGTTAGATGCATTTTCAACCATGACACTGAATGGTTTTTGGAGATTCAAAGGACAACAACAATTTTATGAATTATCCGATTTTGGTACATTGAACGCTACTATTAATAGACAATTTTTAAAGAAAAAATTAACCATTACAGCTAGTTACAATGACTTCTTATTTACCAATAAAAATAATTTCGTATTAAATCAGGGATCGCAGAATGCAATAGGGTATAGAGAGTCGGACACAAGAAGGTTGGGCCTTTCGCTGCGCTATAATTTTGGTATCAAGCCCAAGGAAAATAAAATGGATATGCTAGAGCAAGGCATTGCTGAAAGAAACTAAATATATAACCCATTGAACGTGTAATAAATACACACAAAATATTACCAGAAAGTGTACAAATTACATTTTTTTATATAAAGATTAAAAAAGAGAGTTAAACACTTGTTGAAGTTAAGAAACTTTTATATTATTGGAATGTGGAGTAGTTTATTAACAATGAATATCAACTACTGCGGATAATTACATAATCGATCCATCATTGATTATTACAAAGCAAATTTATAAAAACATGTCTACAAAGAATCAAACCTACGATGCCATTGTAATTGGCTCAGGAATTAGTGGAGGATGGGCTGCTAAAGAACTTTGTGAAAAAGGTTTGAAAACATTAGTGCTAGAACGCGGCCGTGATGTAGTACACTTAAAAGATTATCCAACGGCTACTAAACATCCTTGGGAATTTCCACATAGAGGAAGGAAGACCATCGAGCTTGTTAAAGACAATCCTATTGTACAAAAATGTTATGCTTATAATGAAACCTCTGCTCATTTTTTTGTAAAAGACAATGAGCATCCATATGTACAAGAAAAACCTTATGATTGGATTAGAGGGTATCAAGTAGGCGGTAAGAGTTTATTATGGGCGCGTCAAACACAAAGGTGGAGTAAATATGATTTTGAAGGACCCGCTAGAGATGGTTTTGGTGACTGGCCTATAACTTATGATGAGTTAGCGCCTTGGTATAGTCATGTAGAATTATTTGCAGGTATTAGTGGTAACTATGACAAACTAGAAACTTTACCCGATGGTGAATTCTTGCCTGCTTGGGAAATGAATGGGGTAGAAAAAGGCATGCAGTCAAGTATCATGAATAAATTTAAGGACCGTAATGTAGTGCAAGGAAGATGCGCACATTTAACAGTGCCTAAACCTATTCATATTGAACAAGGTCGTCAGCAATGTCAAGCGCGTTCCTTATGTGAAAGGGGTTGTCCATTTGGGGGCTATTTTAGCTCTAATGCTTCTACCATACCTTGGGCGCAGAAGACAGGTAATTTAACCCTGCAAACCAATTCGGTGGTGCATTCCATTATTTATGATGAAGCTAAACAGAAGGCCACTGGGGTAAGAGTCATTGATAGTGTTACTAATATAGCTACTGAATATTATGCTAAAATTATTTTCTTAAATGCGTCAACTTTAAATACCAATTTAATTTTGTTGAATTCTACTTCAAAGCGTTTCCCTAATGGTTTAGGCAATGACCATGGTTTATTAGGAAAATATGTAGCTTTTCATAATTATAGAGGACAATTATCGGCGTCCATTGATGGACCACTAGATGAATACTATTATGGTCGTCGTCCTACACAACCCATGATGCCTAATTTTAGAAATGTACATAAACAAGAAATGCAATTTCAAAGAGGCTATATGACTTTCTTTGGGGCAAGTAGGGGTCGTGCCCATGCAGAAGGCGTGGGGGGCGCGTTTAAAGATGCTATTACGGAACCAGGTAATTGGCATGTATCTATGATGATGCAAGGAGAAACCATTCCTAAGAAAACCAATCATGTAAGATTAAGTACCGATCAAAAAGATAAATGGGGCATACCTCAATTAATTACATCCGTTGATTATGACGAGAATGATGTTTTATCAATGAAAGATTTTATACAAACAGGATCGGAAATGTTGGATGCGGCAGGATGTAAGAATATTAACACTATTGATAGTAAACAGGCACCTGGTTTAGATATTCACGAAATGGGAGGGGTAAGAATGGGTAAAGATCCAGCTACTTCTTTATTAAATGAACACAATCAAATGCATTTATGTAAAAATGTTTTTGTTACAGATGGTGCTTGTATGGTAAGCACAGGTACGCAAAATCCTTCCCTTACATTTATGGCCTTAACTGCAAGGGCAGCTAATTATGCAGTTGAAGCTTTAAAGAAAATGGAAATATAAATTCCTATCATCTTTTCATTTAATCAATCACCTGCTCGGTAATTTTTCCTGTGGTCTTATGTTTTAAGATTAATTTCTTCGTACCATAGTGGGTCATTTCTTCTTTAATTAAGTAATGATCCTTATCGTATTCTACTAAATGACTTTCTTTAGTTAGCCCCGTTTTCCCTCTCCAAATATCTAATTTAACTGGCTCCCATAATTTAGATTTAGCAGAACGGTAAGCAGCATCCAATATACAGTTCACAATGTAACCATCGTAAAATGTTTCTTTCGGTGCCTCTCCTTTTTCCATAGAATTAAACATATCCATGAACATATGGTTATACCCTAATTCATTTAATTCATCACCTACTGGGAATAACCAACCGCTATTGCTTTCCGATTTTTCTGAAATATAATCGCCTCCTTTTCCGGTGGTAAACATTTCAAATCCAGTTCTTAAAAAACTATTAATCCAAATAGTACCTTCTGTGCCCATTACTTCATCGCGTAAATCTAAGCCACCTCTAAATGTCCAGCTTACTTCGAACTGCCCAATAGCGCCATTCTCATATTTCACTAGTCCAATCGCATGGTCTTCTGCATCAATAGGTTTTACTTGTGTATCTGCCCAACACATTACTTCAATGGGTTTGATATCTTTTCCAATATAAGATCTTGAAATTTCAACGCAATGGCAGCCTAAATCTAATATACAACCACCACCTGCTTGTTCAATATCCCAGAACCAATCACTATGTGGGCCAGGATGTGTTTCACGAGACTTTGCCCATAAAATTCTTCCTACCGCACCTTCTTTCACAGATTGGTTGGCTTTAATAAATTTAGGAGTATAAACAAGGTCTTCTAAATAACCATTGAATATGCCAGCTTCTTCTACAGCAATTAGCATTCTTTTTGCTTCTTCACCATTACGACCTAAAGGCTTAGTAGTCATGACTGCTTTTTTATGTTTGCAACATAGCATCACAGCAATTTCATGAATATTATTGGGAAGGGCAATACATACCACATCCACATCGGGGTGGGAGATAGCGGCTTCCATATCGGTGGTCCAATGAGTACAACCATAATCTGCAGCAAACTTTGTGGCAGACTCCTCACGACGAGCATAAATACTTACTACTTTGTCTTTACTTCTATAACCTTGTAAAGCATCGGCGTAAAAACGCCCAATAAATCCTGCTCCTAACATTGCTATACGCATCTTGAATAAATTTTAGTTTTTTATAATTGATTTTGTTTAAATACTTTTTTGATTTTCTTTATTTTAATTTTACTTTTTTAAATATTACGAAACAACTACGGTTTCTTTTTTCTCTTTAAAAAATAAAATAAAGGCGACTAATACAGCGCCAGCAATAGCTGCAGGAACTAACCATATACTTTGCCAATTGTGTTGACTAGCCGCATCTGCAGCAGTAGCTATCTTATATTGGTCAACCACCTTGCCGCTATACAAAGTGCCTATATACATACCCACTCCATAAGTGGCAAAGGTAAATAAACCCTGTGCTGCATTTTTAATTTTTTCACCTGCTTTTTTCTCGGTGTACATATAACCTGTTACAAAAAAGAAATCATAACAAATACCATGTAAAATAATACCTGCATACAACATCCAGCTATTTTCCATATTGCCATAAGCAAAAAATACATAACGGAGTAACCAAGCACTAATGCCTAATATGAGCATATTTTTTACACCCACTCTATTGAACATAAAAGGAATGGCTAAAATGAATAAGGCCTCTGACATTTGACCCATGGTCATCTTACTAGCTGCGTTTTCTAAACCCACTTCATTTAAAAACGGATTCGCAAATCCATAATAAAATGAAAGAGGAATACAAATTAATATAGCTGATACGAAGAATATGAAAAAGGATCTTGATTTAAATAATATAAAAGCGTCCGTGCCTAAGATAGAGCCCACAGTCACTTTTTCTGCCTGCGCTTTTGGCGGTGTATTAGGAAGCGCGAAACTTAATAAACCTAAGAAGGCAGAAACTCCAGCTGCTACATAAAAAGTACCCTCTGTTTTTTCAATACCTAATTGACCAATAACAATACCTGCTGCAATCCAACCTAAGGTACCGAATACACGTATCCAAGGAAATTGTTTTCCTGGATCGGTCATTTGAGCGAAGGCTACACTATTACTTAATGCAATAGTGGGCATGTATAATAAAGCGTATACTAAAATAACCCAGTAAAAGTTTTCATTATTAGCCTTAGTAGCATAAAAAAGTAAGGCAGCGCCTACAAAATGTAAAACCCCCATAATTTTTTGTGCTGCAAAAAAACGATCGGCAATCATACCTACAAAAAAGGGACTAAAAATAGTGGCAATGGCCACAGCACTATACGCAGCTCCAATATCAAGCCCTGTAGACTTTAAAATTTCGCCCATATAAGTTCCCATTGTCACATACCATGCGCCCCAAATATAATATTGTAGGAACATCATGGAGGATAGCATTACGCTAATTTTTGTTTTCATATATCGAGCTGTATTTAAGCGTATTCAATATACTCAAAAAATTGGAAAATTGCCATTTACCGTCCAAAAAAATGATAAAAAAACAATGAAATACAAATTAAAATTGATGCAATATTAAACCTCCAATGCTTGTAATATATCAGCCAATATATCTTCTCTATGTTCAAGGCCAACTGATATTCTTATGAGTCCATCACTAATACTTACTGCTTCTCGTTCTTGTGGAGAAAGTTTCGCATGCGTAGTGCTAGCAGGGTGGGAAGCAATACTTCTGGTATCGCCTAAATTAGCAGTAAGTGATAACATTTTTAAATGATTTAAAAATTTACGGCCTGCTTCAATGCCACCTTTAATTTCAAAACAAAGAATTCCCCCTCCATTTGTCATTTGCTTTTTGGCAATGGCATAATGCGGATGCGATATTAAGAAAGGATATTTAACAAAATTAATTTTTGAATGGCCTTCTAATTTTTCTGCAACAAATAAGGCATTACTACTATGTCTCTCAATACTTAAGTCTAAAGTTTCTAGGCTTTTAATTAAAACCCATGCATTGAAAGGATAAAGAGAAGGGCCTGTAGCACGGCAGAATAAATAAATTTCATGGATTAAGT
>JBEIIN010000016.1:0-14946 GCA_040380795.1 Sediminibacterium sp.
GCACTTTACTTTAATTATTTTTCAATTAAGTTTTTAATTGAGCTGCTAAAGCCTGCTTCAACGAAGCATTCCATTCTTCCTTTAATATACTAAGTACAATAGAGTCTCTTCTTTTGCCTGTGGGCATGGGTAAATGATTTCTTAATACACCTTCCACGGTACAGCCAATTTTTTGCATAGCTGCAATACTTCTTTTATTATTATTGTCTGCTCTAAACTCTACTCTCTCCAAACCCATTTGATCAAAAGCAAATTGCAATAATAAAAATTTACAATTTTCATTGAGTTTCGTTCCCCAACATTTTTTACTATACCAGGTATACCCTAATTGCGTGGTTTGAAAAGCTAATTGTATATCATAGAATCGAGTGCAGCCCACATATTCATTTAATAATTTATCAAATACTATAAATGCATAGGATGTTTTGTTTTCTCTTGCCTCAATGGCAGCTTGAATGTATTTTTCTAAGTCGGCGCTATTATCAATAGCTACTAATGAATACTTCCATAAATCGGGCTCCTCGTTCACATACTGTGCTAATAAGGCGCCGTCAGAAAGCTGAACGGGCCTTAATAATACACGTTCATTTTCTAAAATAATATCGGACTCAAAGTCAATAGGTTTCAAAGCCAACATCTATTCAAAATTTAAAGTCTAATTTCGCATAAATTTTGAATAATTAGTTAAATAACTAATAGAACGCATTAAGTAGGTCAATTTAACCCTCAAATTTAAATGCACTACCTTGCAGTCTATTATGAACACGAATTTTCAGACCCTAGGTCTTATAGAGCCCTTATTAAAGGCCATTCAGGAAGAAGGTTATACAACCCCTACGCCCATTCAAGCAGAATCTATACCCATAGTTTTACAAGGCAAAGATTTATTGGGTTGCGCCCAAACAGGTACCGGTAAAACCGCTGCTTTCACACTCCCTATTTTGCAATTATTAGTTAAAAGCAAAACACAGGAGAGAAGAAAAAAAATTAGAAGTTTAATTGTAACCCCTACAAGAGAATTAGCTATACAAATTGGAGAAAGCTTTAACGCTTACGGTAGACATACAGGCTTAAACTGCACTGTTATATTTGGAGGTGTTGGACAAGGCCCACAAGTAACTGCATTAAGAAATGGAGTGGATGTAGTCATTGCTACCCCAGGAAGATTATTAGACTTAATGAACCAAGGACATTTAAATATTAGAGAAGTAGAAATATTTGTCTTAGATGAAGCAGATAGAATGTTAGATATGGGTTTTGTACATGATGTGAAAAAATTATTAGCCGTACTTCCTAAAAAAAGACAATCACTATTTTTCTCTGCCACCATGCCTCCTGAAATTGTAAGTTTAGCCAATAGCATTTTATTTCATCCACTGAAAGTAAGTGTTACCCCGGTATCCTCCACCGTTGACATTATTGTACAATCGATTTACTTTGTAGATAAAGTAAATAAAAATGCTTTGCTTATTGAAATTCTAAAAAACACGGCTATTAAAACTGCCTTGGTTTTTACAAGAACTAAACATGGAGCTGACAAAGTAGTAAACCTACTTTTAAAAAATAATATTAAAGCAGAAGCCATTCATGGTAATAAAGCGCAGAATGCAAGACAAAGAGCACTTACAAATTTTAAAGCACAAACTACGCGTGTATTAGTAGCCACCGATATTGCAGCTAGAGGAATTGATGTAGATGAACTAGCCTATGTAGTGAATTATGAAATTCCGAATATTCCAGAAACCTATGTACACCGTATTGGAAGAACAGGTCGTGCAGGTGCAGGTGGAACAGCCATTTCATTCTGCGATGCAGAAGAAAGAGCATATTTAAAAGATATTGAAAAGCTAATTGCAAAAAAGATACCCGTTATTGAAAACCACCCCTTCCCGATGACCAACTTTAATCCTATTAAAGAGGCTAAACAACAAGGCAGAGGGAATTCAGGACACGCAAGGTCTAAGGCTATGGCGAATGGTGGGCAAAAAAGACGCTTTAGTCACCCAAAACCAAATAGGTAATATTATCTTTGATGCAATTAAAAAAGTAATTTATGCGCATCCTATTTACATCCATTCTTTTATCTCTTAGGCTATTTGTTTCAGCACAAGACAGTACGATTCAAAAAACAGACTTAGTAAGCAGTGCTAAATTGTATGATATTAGTTTTACCACCAAAGAAATTGATACTTTATATTCCGATGTCATTGATAATTTAGCGAACTATAAAGCAATGCACCGTTTACCTTTGGCCAATAGCGTGCCATTAAGTATGTGGCAAACACCAGTGGTGCCTGGTATGCAATTTAATACTATTCAAAAACCCATTGCTTGGAAATTAGATAATACAGTTCAATTACCTACTAATAAAAATGATTTAGCATTTTATACCCTTGAACAATTAGCGTCTTTAATTAAAAATAAAAAAATTAGTTCCCTAGCACTTACTGAATTTTTTATTGCGCGTATAAAAAAATGGGGAGACACTTTACAATGTGTAATTAGCATACAAGAAGATATCGCTTACGCGGAAGCTAAAAAAGCAGATGCAGAATTAGCACAAGGAAAATACAGAGGCTTACTTCATGGCATACCTTATGGCTTAAAAGATTTATTCGCCGTAAAAGGAACCAAGACTACCTGGGGAGCAGCGCCTTATCAAAATCAAATAATTGAAGAAGATGCCTTTGTATATACTAAACTAAGAGATGCGGGTGCAGTACTCGTAGCTAAATTTACTTTAGGTGCTTTAGCCATGGGCGATTATTGGTTTGGCGGAAGAACAAAAAATCCTTGGAATTTAAACTATGGATCTTCTGGATCTTCTGCAGGTTCTACTTCTGCAACAGTAGCAGGATTAGTACCCTTTGCTATTGGTACGGAAACCTGGGGCAGTATTGTATCTCCTTCTACTACTTGCGGTGCTACAGGTTTAAGACCCACATTCGGAAGTATTAGCCGTTCAGGCGCCATGGCATTAAGTTATAGCTTAGACAAAGTAGGTCCTATATGCCGCTCTGCTGCAGATGCAGCGATTGTATTTAATTATATTCATGGTACCGATGGCAAAGATGGTAGTGCTGTGAATATGCCATTTAATTACATACCCAACAAAGACATTAAAAAATTAAAAATTGCGTACGCTAAAAATTATTTTGATAAAATAAAGGATACCTCTAGAAATGAATTTAAAGTATTAGAAGAATTTAAAAAATTAGGTGTTCAGCTAATTCCAGTTAATTTTCCAGACAGTGGTGTATACAATTTCAATATCATGGATGTAGTCATTGGTGTTGAATGTGCTGCACAATTTGACGAAATGACAAGAATGAATATTGATGATGCACTTACAAGACAAACAAAAAACGATTGGCCAAACTCTTTTAGAACAGCCCGCTTTGTACCTGCAGTAGAATATATTAATGCACAAAGACATCGTTACACGCTTATGCAAAAAGTAAATGAAGTGATGCAGCAGTATGATGTTATTATTTGTCCTTCTAGAGGCGATGGCAATCAATCGGCTATTACTAATTTGACAGGCAATCCGGTAGTCTGTGTGCCTACTGGCTTTGATAAAAGATTAAATTTACCCACTGGCATTAGTTTCGTGGGTAATTTATACGACGAGGCCACTATATTGTCTATTGCTCAGGCTTATCAAAAAGCAACCAACTGGGATGAAACGCATCCAACCCTATTTAAATAAATTAATTTATTTTTTAGGAATAGGTTAAAAGCAAACTTAGAAGTTAAATAAACTAAAGCCGACACCTAACTGCCATTGACGTGTTTTCCAAGTAGATTGGTCACTTAAATTAGAAGAGAGTTCATTCGCAGAGCGAATATTATTCATACCAATAATGTATCTGCCATACAAAAAGAGCGCATTAAAATCTAATTTGGCGCCACCTACTATAGCAAACTCACCGCTATTGAAAGCCAGTCTAGCAGTCTCTTTACCATCTTTTTTTTGATCCAAAAAAATACTATACTGAGGACCTGCCTGAACAATAAAACTTTTAAAAACTTTGTACTGCGCCAAAATAGGAATGGCTAAATAATTCAAATGATAGGTCTCAGGCTTTAATGCATTATTACCCAATAATTCTAATACACTAGGATTCGACTCTAATTTAGTTTGCGTTAATATTAGTTCAGGGGCAATACTAAAGGAAGGGCCTATGCCAATTTGCGCTGCGGTGCCTACATGAAAGGAAGCTGCATTTCGATCTACATTTACATTATTTATACTTGAAAAGTTTTGTCCCAACTTTATGCCGAGAGCGAATTTATTTTGCGCTTGGGCATTCAATGCTATCATGCTGATTAAAAACAAGAATAGTTTTTTCATATCATTTATTTTTAATAGAATACAAAGTTACATCTATTAGCTAAGTCAATTCAATTAAAGTTATTTCTGGCAAAATACCTACCCTGCCTGGGTATCCAAGAAAACCAAAACCGCGGTTAACATATAATTGTTGGTCTTTGTTGTCATAAATACCTGCCCATTGTTTATATACCCATTGTACGGGACTCCATTTAAAATAAGGGTTTTCTAGTCCAAACTGCATTCCATGGGTATGGCCCGATAAGGTTAATTGAATGCTTGCATATTTTGGAATCACTTCTGCCTCCCAATGACTTGGGTCATGACTTAATAATATGGCCACATCGTCCTTACTTACCCCTTGCATGGCTAAATCCATTTTACCATATTTTGGAAAACGTGCTTTCGCACCCCAATTCTCAACCCCTACTATTTTAATTTTTTCTCCATTTTTTTCAATACTGGTATTTTCATTCATTAACAATCGCCATCCTAAATCCTGATGGACTTTTTTGAGGCCTTCTAAGTTTTGTTTTTTCTCCTCCGTAGTATCCCATTTTACATAATCTCCATAATCGTGGTTACCTAAAGTACTAAATACACCATGTGGCGCTTTAATTTTGCCAAATACATCCATCCAATCCTGCATTTCCGAGGCACGGTCATTGACTAAATCGCCAGTAAACAAAACAATATCTGCATTTTGTTTTTCAATTAATTCAATTCCTTTTAAAACTGCGGCCTTGTCTTTTAAACTGCCGCTATGAATATCGCTGATATGAATAATTTTAAAACCTTTAAAAGAGCTGGGCAAACCTTTTAATGAAATTTTCTTTTTAACAAGCTTATAATTATACTTATTGCCAAAACCATACAAAAGCGAAAAAAATAAAGTAGAAGACAAACCGACTCCCAACCAACTTAAAAAAGTAGATCTTGGAATACCCTTTTCAGTATTCAAAAATTTAGCACCCGTCATTGATGCCGCCTGCCCCATGGTCCAAAAAGCACCTCTTCTTAAATCATCCAATAGGAAGAACAAAACCATAAAAACTTGAGTAAGGACCCAACCAATTCCGATAGAAAAAATATACTGTTTAAAGTAAGGGTTCGTGATATAAGGAAATAGCAAAAAGGAACTAACGCTCATAATACACAAAGCCCAGTAAATTAGGCCCACTGTGGTTCTAGTGCCAACAGATGCCCCCTGCGTTAAGATTCTTAATACATGGTAGATGTAAAAGTCGATGAGAATCAATACAGTGATGAGAACAACTAGAAATAAGGGCTTGCGCATATTAAAATTTAAAGCACAAAATTAAGGCCAAATTGTTAGCATTTATGCCTTATTTTTGGCAGAAATTAAGGATATCCAGTTTATGGCTAGAATAATAGGAATAGCGAATCAAAAAGGGGGTGTGGGTAAAACCACTTCTGCCATAAATATTGCGGCAAGTTTGGCCGTATTGGAATACAGAACGCTATTAATTGATGCCGATCCTCAAGCAAATAGTACTACAGGTATTGGATTTGATTTACATAATATCACTACCAGCTTATACGATGGTATGATTAATCAAACGCCCCTAGCTGATATTATATTAAAATCTGAAATTCCTCATTTAGACGTCATCCCCTCACATATTGATTTAGTGGGCGCCGAAATTGAATTGGTGAACCTACCTAATAGAGAGAATGTATTAAAAGAATTAATTGCCCCTATTTCCGACCAATACGATTTTATTATAATTGATTGTTTACCTTCTTTAGGTTTAATTACCGTGAATGCATTAGTAGCCGCAGATAGTGTTATTGTGCCTGTGCAATGCGAGTTTTTTGCATTAGAAGGTTTAGGGAAATTATTAAATACTATTAAAATTGTACAAAGTAGATTAAATCCTGAATTGCAAATTGAAGGTATTTTAATGACCATGTACGATGGAAGACTTCGTTTAAGCAATCAAGTAGTAAGTGAAGTGCGCAAGCATTTTGATGAAATGGTATTCTCTACCATTATTCATAGAAACACCCGTTTAAGTGAAGCCCCTAGTGTAGGTAAGCCTGTTATTTTATATGATGCAGACAGCAAAGGCACCGTTAACTACTTAAACCTAGCAAAAGAAATTTTACAAAAAAATGGCATGACTAATATGAGTAATGCCGAGCGTATAATAGATTAATTATGAGCAAGAGCACCCCTAATAAAGACCTCATTGGAAAAGGACTTCGCTCTCTATTGCAAAATATAGACGCGGATTATAAAAACCCAGCAGGAAGAGTACAACCAGCGGTGATAGAAAAAGCCGTAGCAAGCAATCGTGTACTTTTAACTGACATTGTTGTCAATCCAAAGAATCCAAGAAAAGATTTTGATGAAAAAGCTTTGAAAGAATTAGCCAATTCTATTCAAATACACGATTTAATACAACCTATCACTGTTGCGCAATTAGCCAATGGCAAATACCAATTAATTGCGGGCGAGCGTCGTTTTCGTGCAGCGAAAATAGCAGGTTTAAGCGATTTGCCCGCCTATGTAAGAACTGGCAACGATAAAGAATTATTAGAATTAGCCTTACTTGAGAACTTACAAAGAGTGGACCTTAATGAAATTGAAATTGCATTAAGCTACCAACGCATGATGGAAGAATTAAGTTACACGCAAGAAAAGGTTGCAGAAAGAATGGGTGTGGATAGGTCTACTATTTCAAACTATATAAGATTACTAGAACTTCCACCTAGCTTACAAGCAGCGCTTCGAAGCGGTAGCTTAAGTATAAGTTTAGCCAAACTATTATTAGGCAAAGAAATTGAGAAGCAATTATTCTTATTCAAAGAAATTACAGAGAAAGGTTTAACCGTCAAGCAAACAGAAGAGCTAATTCGTAAAATGAATATTGCAGGTAAGGCCTTTACTCCTTCTGTGGCAACTGCAAAAAACCAATTGTCTCCGGTATATAAAAAATTAGAAGACAAATTAACCAGTCATTTATCAAACAAGGTTATTTTACAACACCAAAAAAATGGTAGCGGAAAAATTACGATTGAATACTCTGATCTTAACGGTTTAAATAAAATACTAGAAGCAATGCAATTAAGCATTAGCTAGTAACATTTTTTAAAAGGAATTTAATTAGGATGCGGCTACTCACCATTTTACTGCTGCTGCTTATAATGCAGCCATCTGCCTATAGCCAGGATAGCGCCTATCTCCAAAAAACAGATACCGTAGAACGTCATATTCCAAAAAGAGCCACTAGAAGGTCGGCCTTAGTTCCAGGTTGGGGTCAGCTATACAATAAACAATATTGGAAAGTCCCTTTAGTATATGGTGTGTTAGCTATACCTGCTTCCACTTTTGTGTACAATAATGATATGTACCTGAAAACAAAGTTTGCATACGAAGCAAAGTTTAAAGCAGAGAAAGGCGATAATAGTGATCTATCCAAAATTGACTCAAAATTGCAAAATTTAAGTATTGGTTCTTTACAGAGTTACCGTAATATATTTAGAAGAGATAGAGACTACTCTATTATGTGGTTCATACTTGCCTGGGGCGTGAATGTATTGGATGCAACGGTATCAGGTCAGTTAAAAGAATTTGATGTAAGTAATAATTTATCTTTTAGAATGTTGCCTTTTGTACAACCTCAACAGCAACAAACGGGACTGTCTTTACAATTTCATTTTAAAAGCAAGCATTCAAAATAATTTAAAACTAAGGGAATGAAAATAGCAATTATAGGTTACGGTAAAATGGGTAAAGCCATTGAAGAAATAGCAATAAGCAAGGGACACGAAATTGTATTAAAGATAGACCTGTCTAATACTTCTGATTTCACCAAAGAAAATGTACAAAAGGCCAATGTAGCTATTGAATTTACCGGACCCGATACTGCTTTTGAAAATATAAGTAGCTGTATTGAATGGGGAGTACCTGTTATAAGTGGCTCTACTGGGTGGTTAGCCAATTTTGAAAAAGCTAAAAAGCTTTGTGAAGAAAGAAAGGGTTGTTTAATTTATGCAAGCAATTTTAGTATTGGGGTGAATTTATTTTTTGAAATTAATAAGCAGGTAGCTACATTAATGGAGCCCTATGAAAATTATGATGTATCTATTACCGAAACACATCATACCGAAAAAAAGGATGCGCCTAGTGGAACCGCCATAAGCTTAGCTGAGCAAATACTAGCCAAAATAGGAAGAAAAAATAAATGGGTGAATGAGGCAAGTAATGAGGCGAGCGACTTAATAATTCGTTCTGAAAGAATAGACCCTGCCCCCGGAACACATAGCGTTACATATACGTCGCCAATTGACAGTATTGAAATAACGCATACGGCCCATACGCGCAAAGGTTTTGCCGGCGGCGCGGTATTGGCAGCCGAATTTGCCAATCAAAAAATAGGTATCTTTACCATGAAAGATGTTCTAGGTCTTTAATCATTTTTATGTTATCTAAAAAAACTCAATATGCATTGCAAGCGCTCTCCTATATGGTGGAGAAAAATAGCGATGATCCTATTTTAATTGCAGAAATAGCGAGTCAAAAAAATATACCCATTAAATTTTTGGAAAATATTTTACTATCACTTAGAAAAGCAGGTTTTTTAGAAAGTAAAAAAGGAAAACATGGAGGCTACTTTTTTGCCCAAGCGCCTGAAAAAATAAAATTATCTTCCATTTTTAGAGCCATTGATGGCCCCATTGCCCTTCTATCTTGCGTGAGTTTAAATTTTTATGAAAAATGCGCCGATTGTAATGAAAAAAAATGCGGTATTAATAAAGTCATGGCAGCTGTAAGAGATAATACCTTAGCCATACTAGACAATAAAACAGTAGCCGACCTAAGTGCTATAAAATAAATTTATGAAAAAAATATTTTCTTTCTTTTTCATAATCATAGCTTTCAATACATATTCACAAAGTTTAATGGGGGGAGACAATATTTTAAAAACGAATTTATCGGCAGATGCTATCAATAATTATAATTTAACATTTGAGAAAAGCATCAATCGTTTTATTTCTTTGTCGGTGAATTATAAAAATATGCCACTTTCTAAACTGCCTTTAAAATCTATAGCCAAAAAATTCATTGACAACCCAGCCATAGACTTTGATAATTTTAAATTTGGCAATACCACCATTACTTTCGAAGGCCGTTTTTATCTAGGCTTATCTAAAATGTCTGGTTTTTATATAGGGCCTTATATTCGATATGGCAATTACGACTTATCAGTTCCTACCTCTTATACCTATACCCCCGATAAAATTTTTCCTGCTGAAATTGTAAAACCAATAACTGCCTTAGCTACTTTAGAGGGTAGAGTAAGATCACAGAGTTATGGCGCCCATATAGGTATGCAATTTCAATTATTAACTAAATTAGTTTTAGACATCTCCTTCATAGGAGGCCATTATGGAACCTCTTCAGGTAAACTTGAATTTAGCCCTCCAGTTGGCTTGCCTAAACCAGCCCAAGATGCTTTGAAAGAAGTATTAGATAATACCAAGGCAGACCCTTTTAAATTAAGGTCTACTGTAACTGCAACCAAGGCTTCGGTAGATACTGAAGGCCCTTGGTTGGGCTTAAGAGGACTAGGCATTGGCCTTGGATTAAGATTTTAAATACGCTAGCTTTGCTAGCTCAAAACAGTATCAAATGAACGCTCCATTTTTAAAAGATTTATTTAAAGACCAAAGCTACGACGCGCAGCAATTTTTTTTAATTGCTGGCCCTTGTGTTGTAGAGAATGAAGAACTAGTAATGGAAATTGGAGAGAAGGTTTCTACCCTATGTAAAAACTTAGGGATTGCCTATGTATTTAAAGCAAGCTATAGAAAAGCAAATAGAACAAGTGCCAATTCATTTACAGGCATTGGCGACGATACAGGCATGGAACT
This sequence comes from Sediminibacterium sp., assembly GCA_040380795.1. Taxonomy (GTDB): domain Bacteria; phylum Bacteroidota; class Bacteroidia; order Chitinophagales; family Chitinophagaceae; genus Sediminibacterium. The sequence goes on from JBEIIN010000016.1 coordinate 10,235, forward strand.
TATTAAAAAAGTGGGTACCGCATTCCAAGTACCTACTACTTCAGATATCCATGCGCACGACGAAGCAGCTATTGCCGCAAAGTATATTGATATTTTACAAATACCAGCTTTCCTTTGTCGTCAAACCGACTTACTTCTTGCAGCAGCTGCAACAGGAAAAATTGTAAACGTAAAAAAAGGACAATTTTTAAGTGGCGCTTCCATGAAATTTGCAGTAGATAAAATAAGATTAGCAGGCAACGATAAAGTAATGCTTACAGAACGTGGTAATACATTTGGCTATCAAGACTTAGTGGTAGACTATCGAAATATACCAGCCATGGCAGAAAACGGCGTACCTGTTATAATGGATTGCACGCATTCATTACAACAACCTAATCAAACCAGTGGTGTCACAGGAGGCAATCCTCAATTAATAGAAACCATTGCAAAGGCAGCTATCGCCACAGGAGCAAATGGATTATTTATTGAAACACATCCTAATCCTGCGCAAGCAAAAAGTGATGGCGCTAACATGTTGCCTTTAGATAAATTGGCTCCTTTATTAGAAAAATTAGTGAGACTAAGAAGAGCAGTTTCGTAGAAACTGCGATGTATCGATAAGTACATCCAGCGATGTATCGATAAGTACATGCTGCGATGTATAGATAAGTACATGCTGAGGTAAATTTAAAATACCTTAATACTTCAACGGATTGTTCTTTGCTAGAAAATTAGCAGTCAATGCTAAAAATATTTCATGGGATTTCTTTTCCCTAGTAGAATATACCTGCGGATACTTCTCCAAAAGGCTAGTACCATATATACAATAACTGGAGAGCCTAAAGTAAGAAATGAAATATAGATAAACCACATTCTTATTTTGCTGGTTGCAATGCCCAATCGCTCCCCGATGGCGGTACAAACCCCAAAAGCGTGTAATTCAAAAAAATCCTTCATTTTTTGCATAGAAAGGCATTAAAATCTAATGCAATCTATTAAAAAAAGTGGATATAAACTGTATTTTTTGCTTCAACCGGGATCAATTTTGGCTTACCTTTGGCCCAATTTTAACAACAAAACTAAGTACCATGGCTTTTGATATTGAAATGATCAAAAATTTATATGCTGCAATGCCAGCAAAAGTGGAAGCGGCTCGTAAATTATTAGGACGCCCCCTAAGCTTATCTGAGAAAATTTTATTCTCTCATTTACATAGTGATCAAAAATTAGAAAGCTTTGAAAGAGGTGGTTCTTACGTCGATTTTGCACCAGACCGTGTGGCGATGCAAGACGCCACTGCTCAAATGGCCTTATTGCAATTTATGCAAGCAGGTCGTCCAAAAGTAGCTGTTCCTAGTACAGTACATTGCGACCATTTAATTTCTGCGAAAGTAGAAGCCAAACAAGATTTACAAGTAGCCACTGCAGATAGCAAAGAAGTCTATGATTTCTTAGCTTCTGTATCTAATAAATATGGTTTAGGATTTTGGAAGCCAGGTGCAGGTATTATTCACCAAGTGGTTTTAGAAAATTATGCCTTCCCAGGAGGCTTAATGATAGGAACTGATTCTCATACAGTAAATGCTGGTGGTTTAGGCATGATTGCAATTGGTGTAGGTGGCGCCGATGCTTGTGATGTAATGGCAGGACTTCCATGGGAATTAAAATGGCCTAAATTAATTGGTATTAAATTAACAGGAAAGCTGAATGGTTGGACAGCGCCTAAAGACGTTATCTTAAAAGTGGCAGGTATCTTAACTGTAAAAGGTGGAACTGGTGCCATTGTAGAATATTTTGGAGAAGGTGCTACTAATATGAGTTGTACAGGTAAAGGAACTATTTGTAATATGGGTGCCGAAATTGGTGCCACTACTTCTACATTTGGATATGATGCAAGCATGAGCCGTTATTTACAATCTACTGGCCGCGCCGATGTAGCTAGCTTAGCCGATACCGTTGCTGCACATTTAACTGCAGACCCTGAAGTTTACGCAAGCCCTGAGAAATACTTTGATCAAGTAATTGAAATTGATTTGAATACTTTAGAACCTCATTTGAACGGACCTTTCACGCCAGACTTAGCAACGCCTATTTCTAAAATGAAAGAAGCTGCTGCTGCCAACGGATGGCCTACCAAAATTGAAGTGGGTTTAATTGGAAGCTGTACGAACTCTTCTTATGAAGATATTAGCCGTGCGGTTAGTTTAGCCAAACAAGTTTCTGCCAAGGGTTTAACCATGCAGTCCGAATACTTAATTACACCAGGTTCTGAGCAAGTAAGATATACCATTGAAAGAGATGGTTTCTTAGAAGTGTTTAGCCAAATTGGTGCCAAAGTATTTGCGAATGCTTGTGGGCCTTGTATTGGAATGTGGGAGCGTGTGGGTGCAGAGAAAAAAGAAAAAAATACCATTGTACATTCTTTCAATAGAAACTTTGCAAAGCGTGCCGATGGCAACCCGAATACTTTTGCCTTCGTAGGTTCTCCTGAATTAATTACTGCATTGGCTATTGCAGGTGATTTAAATTTTAATCCATTAACAGATACACTTACTAATAATAAAGGCGAGCAAGTAAAATTAGACGCCCCTACTGGTGATGAATTACCATTAAAAGGTTTTGCTGTGGAAGATGCAGGCTACCAAGCACCAGCAGAAGATGGTTCTAAAGTAACTATTGCCGTAGACCCTAGTTCAAAACGTTTACAATTATTAGACCCTTTTGCAGCATGGGAAGGAACGGATTTAAAATCATTGAAATTATTAATTAAGGCCAAAGGAAAATGTACCACCGACCATATTTCTATGGCAGGTCCTTGGTTAAAATTCCGTGGCCACTTAGATAATATTTCTAATAACTTATTAATAGGTGCTGTGAATTTCTTCAATGAAAAAACAGACAATGTTAAAAGTCAAATCAATGGTAATTACGATACCGTTCCAAATACACAACGAGCTTATAAAGCTGCTGGCGTTGGAACAATTGTTGTAGGTGATGAAAACTACGGAGAAGGTTCTTCTCGTGAGCACGCAGCCATGGAGCCAAGACATTTAGGTGTTCGTGTAGTATTGACTAAATCATTTGCACGTATTCACGAAACCAACTTGAAAAAGCAAGGTATGTTGGCATTAACATTTGCCAACAAAGCCGATTACGATAAAATTTTAGAAGACGATACCATTGATGTAAACGGATTGACGCAGTTTACTGCGGGCAAACCACTTAGCTTGGCATTAACACATAAAGACGGCACTGTAGATACCATTGAGGCCAACCATACTTATAACCAACAACAAATTGAGTGGTTTAAAGCAGGTGGTGCACTTAATATAATAAGAAAACAAGTTGCGGGATGATAAATACAGCACTTGTTTCATTTGGCATGAGCGGAAAATTATTTCATGCACCTTTCATTGATACCAACCCAGATTTTAATTTAGTAGGCTGTTGGGAGAGGTCTCAAAAAAATATTCAAGCTATTTACCCAGGCACAAAGTCCTTCAGTAGTTATGAAGAAATATTAAACGACTCCTCTATTCATTTAGTAGTAGTGAATACCCCTAATGATACACATTACGAATATACCAAGCTCGCCTTATTAGCTGGCAAACATGTGGTTACAGAAAAAGCATTTACGGTAACAGTCAAAGAAGCAGAAGAATTAGATTCCTTAGCAGAAAAACTAAATTTAAAATTAGCGGTATACCATAATAGAAGATACGACGCCGACTTTTTAACCCTGCAAAAATTAATTGCAGAAGATAAAATTGGAGCATTTTTAGACATTCAAATATCTTTTGAAAGATATAGAACCACCTTAAGCCCTAAAGTGCATAAAGAAACCAATACACCAGGATCGGGGGTATTATACGATTTAGGCCCTCACTTAATTGACCAAGCCTTACTATTAAGTGGTATGCCAATTTCGGTATTTGCAGATATAAGAACCACTAGAAAACTAGGCAAGGTAGATGATTATTTCACACTACTACTTTACTACCCTAGCCACAGAATATTATTAACCAGTGGAATGGTATATATGCAACAATTACCTGCCTATAAAATTTATGGAACCAAGGGTTGCTTTATTAAACAAAGAGCCGATATACAAGAAGACGATTTACTTGCAGGTAAAAAACCCAATACTGCTCATTGGGGAGTAGAAGCCAAAGAAAAATGGGGTACATTAAGTACCGATACAGATGGTAAAATAAGTACTGAAACCATACCTAGTCTTGCAGGTAATTACGGAACCTTTTATGAAAAAATGGCTAATGCCATTAACCATAACGAAGCTGTTCCTACTTCTGCAAAGCACGGCACAGCTATTATACGCATACTAGAAGCAGCAAGAGCAAGCTTTGCCGCAAAAAAAACAATAGAACTGTAGACTTTGGATTTTAAAATTTAACTATAGCAATTTTATCATGGCGCATCCCTACTCAATAGCCATTCAAAAAGTTTTTACTGCACATAAAAATGCAACGGTAGCCAAAGGGGCTAAAGCCTATCTATTGAATCAATTTGAATTTTATGGAATTAAAACACCCATAAGAAGAAAATTATGCAAGGAATTTTATAAAGCAAATCCCATTAGCACGCATAAAGAATTAACAGCAGTTATTAAAGAATGCTTTGCAGCCCCTCAAAGAGAAATGCATTATTTCGCCATCGAGCTTTTAGGATATCATAAAAAATTATGGTCAAAGCAAACTATTCCCTTAATGGAA
>JBEIIN010000017.1:0-14946 GCA_040380795.1 Sediminibacterium sp.
ACTATTTAAAAATACCTACTTCTTTATTACCTGCTCAAATATTTGGTGGTACAGCAGGCAGTTTTATTCCAGTTCAATTTGGAACTAAGTACAATGCCAACTATGGTGCTAATTTTCAACAATTACTTTTTGATGGTCAAGTTTTTGTTGCCTTACAAGCACGCGCCACTTCTTTAGATATGCAAAGAAAAAATGCAGCTGTGACGGAAGAAGCCATTAAAGCTAATATTTACAAAATATACTATCAGTTGTCGGCAAGTAAAACACAATTGAATATTTTAGATGCCAATATTGAGCGATTAAACAAACTTGCTAAAGATGCGCAAATTATGTACAAGAATGGTTTTGCGGAGAAATTAGATGTAGATAAAGTAAGTGTTCAATTGAATAATTTACAAACTGAAAAAATTAAAGCCAATAATGCGGTAGCTATTGGTTATATGGGTTTAAAAATGTTAATGGGCATGCCAGTAAAAGACAGCCTTGAATTGACTGATGTAATTAATGAGCAAAGCTTGAGTACCGATGTATTAGTAGAAAACGATTTTCAATATGGTCTTAGAAAAGATTATCAATATATAAATGCTGTAAGAAAATTAACAACCTACAATGTCAAGCGATACCAATTGAGTTATTTACCTACCATAAGTATGTCTGGGGTTTATTCTAAAAACGCCCTAAGAACGACTTTTGATTTTTTTGAAGGAGGTAATTGGTTTCCAACTTCATTTGTAAGCTTAAATGTGAACTTGCCTTTATTCAATGGATTTGCTAAAGAGGCAAGAGTGAAAAGAACAAAGATTGAATTAAATCAAATAGAAAATCAAATAGTTGCCTTAAAAAATAATATTGACAACGAAATCACACAGGCGAAATTAAATTATATGTCTTCAGTGGCTACTGTATCATTTCAAAAAAAGAATATGCAATTGGCTGAAAATGTATATCAACAAACAAAAAAGAAATTTGAAGCAGGTACAGGTTCTAATACAGAAATTTCAGCCGCACAAGCTGACTTAGTAAGTGCGCAAAATAATTTCATGAACGCATTATACACTGCTTTAATTGCTAAAGTAGATTTATTAAAATCAACTGGTAAATTATAAACTTCAACATTAAATAAAAATATTAAAATAATAATAATGAAAAATATCTCTACAATCCTACCTAGTACTTTAATCTTATTCGCCATTGCCTGCGGTGGTGGGGGCAGTAGCTTAGAAAAGCAGAAAGCTAGTTTGGCTTCTTTGAAAAAAGAAAGCCTTAGTTTGAATGCAAAAATTGCCGCGCTAGAATCAGCTATAGCTAAAGCTGGCGGTGCAGAAACTGCAAAAGCAATACTAGTTGCAGTAACTCCATTAACCACACAAGATTTTACGCATTATATAGAGCTACAAGGAAAGGTAGAATCTGAAAGCGTTTCTTTTGTAACCCCTCGCGCAGGTGGAGGTCAAGTAAAAGGTTTATTTGTAAAAAGAGGTGACAACGTTAGAAAAGGTCAGTTAATACTACAATTGGATAATAGCTTGATTAAACAAAGCGCTGCTGCCGCAACTCAAAATATTGAAACTATAAAATCTCAGGCCGCTTTAGCTAAAATGGTATACGAGAAACAAAAGAATTTATGGGAACAAAATATTGGTAGTGAAATACAATTATTAACTGCTAAGACCAATGCAGACGCCTTGGCTAGTCAGTTAAAAGCTGCGACAGAGCAATTAGGCATGGTGCGTGATCAACTAGCTTATACAAGTGTGTATAGCAACGTGGACGGTGTGGCAGAGGAAGTAAATGTGAAAGTGGGCGATTTATTTATGGGCCCTGGTCAAATAAAAATTGTGAACACTGCTCGATTAAAATTAACTACAATGGTTCCTGAGAATTATGCAGGTAAAGTAAAAGTAGGTACTGAAACAAGTTTAAACTTTCCAGATATTCAAAAAATAGTTGCGGCTAAAATTTCAGTGGTAGGCAATGTGATTGATCCACTAAGCAGAAGTTTTTATATAGAAGCTAAATTACCCGTTGATAAAAATTTCCGTCCAAACCAATTAGTGCAAGTAAAAATTAAAGACTACGAAAAAAAGAATGCGATTAGCGCTCCTATTAATTTATTACAAAATGATGAGAAAGGTAAATTCATTTATGTAGCCGTAATGGAAAAGGGGAAACTGTTGGCGCGTAAAAAAGCAGTAATAGTAGGACAATACTATGGTAATAACATTGAAATTGTAGCAGGCTTAGTAGCAGGTGATAATGTGATCACAGAAGGTTATCAGACCTTATTTGATGGCCAAAACATTACTACTTCAGATAAATAATTAAAAAATAAAGCTTAATAGATCATTATGTCTACTATCAATAAAATAAAAGAAAAGTTCAAAGAGTTTAAACCTACTTCTTGGGCTATTACCAATAAGACCACTATTTATTTAGTGATGTTGTTTCTAAGTCTTGGGGGTATTTATCAATTCCTTACCCTACCTAAAGAAAATTTCCCTGAAGTAGTGATTCCTAATATATTCGTTCAAACAGTATATGTAGGTAACTCCCCTAAGGATATAGAAAACTTAGTAACCCGTCCTATTGAAAAACAAATTAAGAGTATTAGTGGTGTAAAAATTAGTAAGTTCACTTCTACTTCTCAACAAGATTTTTCAGCGATTACAGTTGAGTTTAGCACAGATGTAAAACCAGAGATTGCTTTACAAAAAGTGAAAGACGCGGTGGACAAAGCCAAGTCGGACTTACCTAATGATTTAACACAACAGCCTAGGGTCATTGAATTAAATATCAGTGACATGCCTATTATGTATGTGAACATTAGCGGTAATTATAGCCCCGTTCAATTAAAAAAATATGCAGACGATTTAAAAGATAAATTAGAAAGCATTTCACAAATTAATAGAATTGATTTAGTAGGTGCGCCGGAAAGAGAATTTCAAATTAATGTAGATAATTATAGAATGCAAAGCTCGGGCATTACATTCGACGATATCACTTATGCAATTCAAAGAGAGAACCTTGACTTATCCGGTGGCTTATTGGAAGTAGGTACGATGAATCGTAACCTACAATTAAAAGGTCAATTGAAAAATGCAAATGATATTGCTAATATTATTGTGCGCAATTCAAATGGGGCACCTATTTATTTAAGAGACGTAGCCTCTATTAAAGATACGGTGAAGAAAAATGAAAGCTATGCACGTTTAAATGGTAAGAATGTACTAACCCTAAATATTGTAAAGCGTAATGGTGAAAACTTAATTGCTACTACTGATGCGGTTAAGAAAATTGTTGAAGAAGCCATCACTAATGATTTACCTAAAGATGTAAAATTGGTTATTTCAGGTGATCAAAGTATTAGAACTAAAAGTTCATTCACCGATTTAGTGAACTCTATTGTGATTGGATTTATATTAGTATTAGTGGTACTTATGTTTTTTATGGGGGTGACCAATGCCTTCTTTGTGGCCTTATCAGTACCCTTGAGTATGTTTGTAGCCTTTGTATTGTTACCTGCTGGTGACGTATTAGTGGGCTCTCATATTACTTTGAACTTCATGGTTTTATTTGCCCTCTTATTTGGACTAGGTATTATAGTAGATGACGCCATTGTAGTGATAGAAAATACACACCGTATTTTTGTGCAAGGCAAAGGAAAATTAACAGCTACTACTTCCGCTAAAATGGCGGCAGGTGAAGTTTTTATTCCTGTATTAGCAGGTACGATTACTACATTAGCGCCTTTCTTCCCTTTATTATTCTGGCCTGGTATTATTGGTAAGTTTATGATTTACCTACCTGCCATGTTAATATTCACCCTAGCCGCTTCACTAGTAGTGGCCTTTATCATGAACCCTGTGTTTGCAGTAGATTTCATGAATCATGAAGAAGTAAAATCAGAAGAGCCTAAATCGGCCATGTTTAAGAAAAAAGGTTTCTGGATTCCTATTGCAATAGGTATTGTATTAGACTTGATGGGCTTTACTTTCTTAGGTAATTTATTGATCTTCTTTATGCTATTGGTAGTGGCCAATAAATATTTTATTACCGATTTAATTGAAAAATTCCAAACACGCACCCTTCCAAAATTAATGGAGTCCTATGAAAGAATCTTGCGTCGTGCTTTAAATGGTTGGAGACCCGTTAAATTATTAATTGGCACCTTTGTTTTATTAATATTCTCTTTCATATTTTTTGGAATTAATATTAGTACAGGCAGAGTAGGCATTGAATTTTTTCCCAAGGGAGATCCTAACCAAGTATATGTGTATTTAAAATTACCAGTAGGTACTAAAATAAATTATACCGATTCTATTACTAAAGTAGTAGAACAAAAAGTAGCCAAGGCTTTGGAAATGGATAATAATAAAAAGAATCCGCTGGTAGAAAGTATTATTAGTAATGTGGCGGTGGGTGCAGGAGATCCTATGCGTGGAGATAGAAGCGCAAGGTCTGAATTAGGGCGTGTACAAATTAACTTTGTGGAATATGAAAAGCGTCATGGTAAATCAACAGAACCTTATTTAGATGCCATTCGTGCAGAGATGAAAGGTATTCCTGGTGCTGAGTTTACGGTTACGCAAGAATCCAATGGGCCTCCCACAGAGCCTCCAGTGAATATAGAAATTCAAGGAGAGGATTTTGATAAATTAGTGAAAACTGCGGTAGGTTTAAAAAATTATTTAGACGCTGCACAAATTCCAGGTATTGATGGATTAAAGATGGATGTAGATCTAGTAAACCCTGAATTAACCTTAACCATTGATAGAGACCGCGCTTTAATTGAAGGGGTAAGTAGTGCGCAAGTAGGTATGCAAATTCGTACTGCCTTATTTGGTAAAGAGGTTTCTAAAATTAAAGATGGTAAGGATGAATACAAGATTCAATTAAGAAACGAAGAATTACAAAGAAATAATTTAGTGGATTTATTGAACATGCGTTTATCTTTTAGAGATATGGCAGCAGGAGGAATGGTTAAAAATATTCCTATTAGCTCGCTTGTGAAAGTAGAACCCACGAACACCTTTGGTAGCATTAATAGAAAAAATCAAAAAAGATTAATTCAATTAAGATCGAATGTTCAATTAGATCAAGGGTATAACCCAACTGCTGTGAATGCAGTGATTGCCCAATACATTGGTAATTTTAAAGGTATTTCTGAAGGAGTGACAGTTAAACAAACAGGGGAAAACGAACAACAATTAGAAACCGTGGCATTTTTAGGAAAGGCCTTGGTGATTGCTTTAATGTTAATTCTGTTTACGCTAGTATTGCAGTTCAACTCTATTTCTAAATCGGTGATTATCTTAACAGAAATTTTATTTAGTATTATAGGTGTGCTTTTAGGCTTCTCTATATTTGGAATGAAAGTTTCAGGTGTAATGACAGGCTTAGGTATTGTAGGACTTGCAGGTATTGTGGTGAAAAATGGAATACTAGTGATTGAATTTGCCGATGAGTTAAGATCAAGAGGCTATAAAACAAGAGAGGCCGTTATTCAAGCAGGAAAGACAAGAATTATTCCTGTACTATTAACAGCGCTTGCAGCTATCTTAGGTTTCTTACCTATTGCCATTGGCTTTAATATCAACTTCGTGACTTTATTTAGCGAGTTAAACCCACATATTTTCTTTGGGGGTGATAACGTTGCTTTCTGGAAGCCATTAAGTTGGACCATTATTTATGGATTGGCCTTTGCCTTTTTCATGACCTTATTTATTGTACCTGCCATGTATATTATTGCAGAGCGTTTACGCCGCCCTATGCGTCGTCATTTTGGTGGTAAGTGGATTAGCATATTAGGTATTCCTCCATTAACCTTTATTTTTATTCCTTTAATGTTTATTACTACATTTATACATAGAAGGAATCAAAAAAGAAGAATGGCAAATAATAATGCGAATGGAGATGAAACTATTAATGGTTCATGGTATTAAATTTCTTGGTAGAAATTATTTTAGTATCAATTAAAAAATAAAACAAGCAAAATGAAAAAAAATCTAGTAGCTAACTTAATCATGGTTGTCTTCTTATCGGTTTTTCATTTTGCTTGTTCTTTGGGTCCTAGTAAGCAGGCTATTTCTATAGTTCAGCAAAATGTAGGAACCCATGAGGGCAAACCTGTCACTGAGTATACTTTAACGAATGCGACTGGTATGCAAGTGGGCATTATTAATTATGGTGGTATACTAACTAAAATAATTACCCAAGCCAAGGATGGTAGCTATGGAGATGTACTTACTGGTTATGAAAACTTTGAAGGTTATTTACAAAAAGGCAACCCTTATTTTGGAGCATTAATAGGTAGATACGCTAATAGATTAGCAAAAGGAACTTATACTATTGAAGGCGTAGAGTTCAATGCCGCATTGAATAATAATGGTCAATCATTACATGGTGGCTTAAAAGGTTTTGATAAGGTTATATGGGAGGCAAAAACTTTACCAGGGGATAGCAGTATTCAGTTAGTATATCTTAGCAAGGATGGCGAAGAAGGTTATCCAGGAAATTTAAAAGTAGAAGTAGTATATACATTAACTGCTAATAACGATTTAAAAATTGAATACACTGCAAGTACTGATAAAACCACAGTGATTAATTTAACCAATCATGCTTATTTTAATTTAAGCGCGGGTAAGTCGTCAACTATTTATGATCATATTCTAGAAATTAAAGCAGACAAGTATACACCAGTAGATAGTGTATTAATTCCAACAGGTGCATTAGTAGAAGTGAGGGGAACACCTATGGATTTTACAAGCCCTAAAAAAATAGGACTAGACATAAATAAAGTAGAGGGGGGCTATGACCATAACTGGGTTTTAAATAAAGCAGCTGGCTTAGAAGAAATAGCTAATGTATACGAGCCTAATAGTGGAAGATATTTAACAGTAGCCACTACTGAACCAGGACTTCAATTTTATTCAGGTAATTTTTTAGATGGAACACTAACAGGTACTAAAAAAGGAACTGTCTATAATAAGCATTATGCACTTACTTTAGAAACGCAACATTTTCCTGATAGCCCTAACCAGCCTGGCTTTCCAAGCACATTACTAAAACCAGGAGAAACCTATCACCAAACTACGGTGTATAGTTTTTCAATAAAATAAATAGAGAATTTTTAAATAAATAAAAACCAGCTTATTAAAAGGGCTGGTTTTTTTATTGTAAGTCATTGATAAGTAAGTTTTATGCTACTAAATGAGTCCCATCCTCAATACTTGTAATGTAATAGCTTAATTCTTTATGCATTGCTTGATTATACTTAGCAGTTAATGCTTGCGTAATTTCTTCTACCGCAGTTTTCTTAATAATATTAATAGTGCAGCCGCCAAAGCCACCTCCCATCATTCTAGCCCCTAATACATTTTCATTATTTGATACCGCTTCCACTAAAAAGTCTAATTCAGGGCAACTCACTTCATATAAACTAGATAAACCTTTATGTGTTTCAAACATTCTTTTTCCAAAGGCCTGCATATCGCCCTTCGCTAAATCCTGCACTGCTAATTGCACACGCTGCATTTCTTCCACCACATATTTACATCTTTGATAAACCTTAGATGCCAAACATTCCTCTACTTGTTCTAGGCTTATATCTCTAAATGTTTTTACAGTAGGATATTTTTCTTGAATTATTCTAAGTCCCCTCTCGCATTCTAAGCGGCGGGTATTGTATTCAGAAGAGGCTAGCGCGTGTTTTATTTGCGTATCGAATAGAACAATACTATAATCATTTAATGCAAGGGGATAATAAGTAAAAGCTAAACTATCGCAGTCTAATAAAATGGCTTTGTTTTTTTGTCCATGTATACTAGCAAACATATCCATTAAGCCGCAATGCACGCCTGCAAATTTATGTTCTGCTTGCTGTGCCATTAGGGCCATTTGCATTTTAGTAAGTGATAAACTATACAATTCATTGAGTGCAAATAGTACCGCAGACTCTAGCGCAGCAGAGCTTGAAAGGCCAGCACCTAGTGGAATATTACCTTGAATACAAATATCAAAGCCTGCAACTAATTTTGTTTTAATATCAGGTAAATTCATTTCAGTATTTAATACCTGATCCACTACCCCAATTATATAATTAACCCATGCTGTAGCATGAGGCTGTATATTATGTATGGGCACTATGATGGTTTCTCCCAAATCAACTGCTACCATATGTATAGCGCCATCGGTTCTTTTGCCTATGGCTACTTCAATAAACTTGTCAATGGCAGCCGGTAGTACAAAGCCATGGTTATAATCGATATGTTCTCCTATTAAATTTATTCTTCCAGGAGATTTAACTACTAGAGCAGCATTATAATTAAAATGATTCAAAAACTGACTGCGAATAGCTAACATAAAATAAATTGGCTTATGTTAATTTATAATTTTTGTAAACAAGCTGCGGCCGCTTCTAGTGTAGATTCTTTTTTGGCAAAACAAAGTCGTATTACCTTGTTGTCGGTAGCATTATGATAAAAAGCAGACATAGGTATCACGGCTACTCCATAGTCTTTGACTAACTTTTCTGCAAATACTTTATCTGATTCATTCGATATTCCAGCATAACTATAGGATTCAAAATAAGAACCAGAAGAAGGAATATACTTCAAAGGAGTGCTTGCTAATAATGTTCTTAAGTAGTCTCTTTTAGCTTGATAGAAATTTCCTAAACTTAAATAAGCTTCTTTATCTAACATATGTTTAGCAATGCCTAATTGCTTGGGTGTATCGCAACTAAAGGCATTGAACTGATGTACTTTTCTATATTCTTTCATTAAATTTTCTGGAGCCACGCAGTAGCCTAGTTTCCAGCCTGTGCAGTGATAAGTTTTGCCAAGAGAAAAGCAAACAAAACTGCGTGCAAATAATTCAGGATACTTCATGACCGACTCGTGCTTTTTGTCATCATAAATTAAATGCTCATACACTTCATCGCTTATTAAGTATAAATTATTTGAAACAACTATTTCTTGTAATTGTAAAATATCTTCCTTGGTCATCACCATACCAGAGGGATTATGTGGCGTATTCATTAAAATAGCCTTGGTCTTTTTGGTAATGGCTGCCTTTAAGGTATCCCAAGGAATATTATAATTAGGATAAGTTAAGGCAATGGGTACCACCACTCCTCCATTAAATGTGATATTGGGAATATAACTATCATAAGCAGGTTCAAAAATTATCACTTCATCCCCTGGTTGAATAATGGTAGAAAAAGCAGAAAAGATAGCATAAGTGCCACCTGGGGTAACCGTAATTTCGGTTTCAGGGTTAATAGTGGTTCCGTATAATGAATTGATTTTCTCTGCAAGCCTTTCTCTTAAAACTGGAACCCCATTAGTATGCGCATATTGATTCCCACCGGCTTTCATGGCCTCAGTAACGCAATCAATAAGTGTTTCACTCATAGGAAAATCGGGAAAGCCCTGGCCTAAATTAATGGCATTATACTTTACCGCCAATTGGCTCATAACTGTAAATATACTAGTGCCAATATGGGGAAGCTTTGACTGCATGTTGGCTTTAAAATGTCAATTGATTGGATAATCTCTTTAATTCGATCTCAGCAATTTTGGCATTGAAACGCAAACTCACTAATCTAAACCCGGCTGTTTCAAAACTTTGTTGTGCTTGTTTTACATCTACCATGGTAGCTTGGCCTAATTGATATTTTTGCATCACTAAATCTAATAAGGATTGTGACATTTCAAAATTTTGAATTTCAATGGGCGTTTGCTTTAAACTATTTTTATAACTCTGATAGGTTTTAAATAATTCAGTAGTCAAATTTTGCTCTGTATTTTGCAATTGAATTTTTGCAGTATTGGTGTTGATTGATGCATTTTTAATGGCACGTTTATTGGCGCCCCCATTATAAATAGGGATGCTTAAGTTGACACCCAAAAATGGACCATAACTTTCATTCAATAATATAAAACCAGCTGCTGATTGATTGCTATTGTAATTATAGCCTGTACTCGCTCTTAGGGTTGGATAAGTTAAAGATTTAGTTTCCTTTTCTAAAAACTGATTTATATTAATTAATTGTTGTGCTGATTGTAATAAAGGATGATTTTTCATTTTCTGCTCCACTACTGATAATATTATTTTATCGTCTATTTCAATGCTATCATTAATTATTACAGCTGTGGTGGCAGGCATTACAATTGTATTCAGCAAATCGGCTTTAACTTGGTCAATAATTAATAATTGATTTTGCTCGGCTTGTAGTAAAGCATTTAAATCTAAATTAGATTGTAAATAATCGGCTTGATTAGCCACTCCAATTTTTTGACGCGTTTCGATAATCTCTAATCGTTGCTTCGAGGTTTCAATGGACTTTTGTATAGTTTTTAAAAATGCTTGTTGACGAACAACATTATAATATTGTTGCATCACTATTGAAATGGTATTCAACAATTGCGATTCAAGCAAAGACTTATTTTGTGTTTCCAAACTTGCCAAACGGCTTTTAGTGGCCTGTACCCTATAACCATTAAATAGTAACATACTCGCATTCAAACCATTATTTAAAGTACTACCATCCACACCATTACGAGAGGTGTTTCTATTAGCATCTGGAAAGGTTTGATTAATGGTGGTTAATGTATTGTTGTTGTTAGTTGTATTGGTAATGGTGGGCAAACCTCCTGCCACGCCAATATTGTTATTGTTCTTCGCAATGGCTAAATTATTTTCCACCAATTGAATTTCGTAACTATTTTTTAAAGCAGTTTGAATGGCTTCGTTTAAACTTAAAGTTTTTTGTGCATGGGAACTTGTAGAAGCAAGCACTAAAAAGCAAAGAATAAAAAATAAAGAGATTGATTTTTGCATACTTTAAAATTAAGATAGCGAACTAGAAACCAGGTAAAAATTACATCAGTGGTTGAATCTTTCCATTTTTATACCCCTACTAGCCCACTAAAGTACCTATTGCTGCTCCTTGCACTACTTTTAATAAATTTCCAGGTTGGTTCATGTCAAATACAATAATGGGTAATTTATTTTCCATGCATAAGGTGAATGCAGTAGTGTCCATTACTTTTAAGTTCTTTGATATACATTCTTGGAAGCTAATTTTTTCAAATTTAACGGCTGCAGGATTTTTTTCTGGGTCGCTATCATAGATACCGTCTACACGGGTTCCTTTTAAAATAACATCGGCCTTCATTTCAATAGCACGCAGTGAACCTGCTGTATCGGTAGTGAAATAAGGATTACCTGTACCTGCACCAAATATAACTACACGTCCTTTTTCTAAATGACGAAGTGCTTTACGACGAATATAAGGTTCTGCAACTTGCTCCATAACTATGGCCGATTGCAAACGTGTATACACTCCAATTTTTTCAAGCATGGCTTGAATGGCCATCGCATTAATAACAGTGGCAAGCATACCCATATAATCTCCATGTGCGCGCTCAATACCACTATCTGCTTCATTCATTCCTCTATATATATTTCCTCCGCCAATAACAATGGCTACTTGTACACCTAGTTCTACTACTTGCTTAATTTCATTAGCATATTGCTCAATAATTTTAGGATCAAAGGGGTCTCCCGTTTTTTGATTTCCTAATAATGCCTCTCCTGATAATTTCAATAATACACGCTTGTATTTTGGCAACATAGTTCTACTTATTTTGTCCTTGCAAGATAAGAATTTTGGGGCAACAAAAAAGGGTCCCGACTCATCGAAACCCCTTTTTCTGACTTAATATTGGAAGTGTTCTACATTTTTACCATCTTAAACTGATGTACAAATTTATAATCTGGTGAACTTAATTTGACCAGATATACCCCACTTGAAAGTTTACCCAAAGAAATAGGCGTTCCGGTACTTAGTCCTTTTAGGCTAAATAAAATATTGCCTGTAGTGATAGAAATGACGTCTACATTAAGCTTACCATATCCGTTTATCATAAAATCAAGATTTACCTGGTTCACAAACGGATTGGGTGCTAGTTTGATATACTCTGTTGAACTAATTTTAAATAAGTCGGTGGTTAAATAGTAGTAGTTTGATGAAGTAGCCGAACAACCATCTTGTGTTACTTTTACACTGTAATTGCCGATACTAGAGGGTCTAATTGTCTGCGCTTTTTCTCCAGTGGGTTCTCCATCTTTATACCATAGAATGCCCGTACTAACAGAAGAGACTAAATTATTATCCTTGTCTCTTGTAATTGTAGGAATACTAGGTGCGGTTTTTATTATAAAAGATTTGACTGTAGAATAAACACTAGTCCCATTTTTATTAGCAGCCTTAACTCTTACATAGAATTTATCTGCTTGTGAATAATCATATTGTATTTGTGCAATTGTAGACTCTATTATTTTAACTGAAGCGAAATTTATATCGTTGGAAATTTCAAATGTGAATTTTTCAATCTTAGTAACAGAATCTGATTTAATTAAAATAGAACCAGGGACTGTCAAACAAAATGTTGCATTAGAACTTGTATCAGCATTGATAGTTAAAATTTTGGGTTGCTCTGGAATATCTGCTGTAACATTTAATTTAATATAACCATAATTAGAAATATTTAATGCTTTATGTGTAAGTTTTACGAATGCTGTATGATATAAATTTTTAGACCGATCCAATAATTGATTTAAAAATACTTGATTATTATTCTTTATAATAACACTTGTATCTATTGTTGGATTAACAATACTAAATTCTATTTGTGTTGTATCATATCCATCAATTTTTAAAGAGCCTAAATAAGTTCCTTTGGCAACAACCTCTTTTACATTAATATTTTTATTGCCTATTGAAAAATCAGTTACCGATTTGTGAAGACTTCCCATACCGCTTTGAGTAGTAAAATACTCTGGCACATTATCATTATTTAAATCAACTAATTCAATATAATTGGTTAAGGTTTGCTCTTCTTGTAAGTTTGCTGGCGTATTAGAATTATTAGAACTAGATGTAGAAGACAAAATTTTACCTAAAGATTTTATTTCATAATTTGTTCCATTAAATGCATAATACTGAAAACTTGTTTTATTATTCCAGTACCCTCTCCAAGATCCAGCAGGAAACCATGAAGCATATTTAGGGTCATACATTTCAAATCTTGGTAAAAAATCTAATAATCCGTCTCCATCAATATCTATAATATTAAAGCCCTTCATAGCATTCCCGGTTTCCACAATATTTGTATTATTTGGGAAATAGGTGCTAGTAACATCTACATTGCCATTTTTGGTAATAGATAAAACTTTAAAAATATTTCTAGGAAGAATGTTTAAATAATCCTGGTTAGAAACTGTACCAAATAAAAATATAAGTTCATTGAGACCATCTTTATTTAGATCTGCTTCTTTCATTTGTATCACAGGATAAGATAAAACATTATCCTTACCATATGCACTATTTTTAGGAAAAATATCAACTGCATTTTTGATATCAAAAACACCTTTGTTATTTGGATAATAAACCACTCTGATTGGTTCTTTTGGCTTAGGTGCATTTAAAGTTAATACCCAATCTTTATACCCATCATTATTCATATCTATTAAATAAGGATAATGAAATCCATCACTTCTATTAAAATCTTCTCCAGGATATATTGTTGCAATATCATCCATATCTAATGATTTATTAAACAAGCCTTTTCCATCGTTATATAATATTTTGCCTTTGCCATTATTGGCCTTTAATACTATGTCATTATCACCATCATTATCTACATCGCCTCCTGCACCAAGAAAGATACCTGTTAATGCAGAATAGGCTGGGATTTGACTTGCTTTATCTATTAATCTGTTTGAATCGACTTTATAATACCTAAATTTTCTAAGGTAAAATACAGGGTCATAGAAAGTGGCTGCTTCTGCAGAAGCAGCAGGACCATAATCAACCCCACTTGTCATTCCTAATTGTGTTGCAACATCCTTCCAAAGTGGACTCGGGCCCACATGATAATGCTCCCCCCAATTTAAAAACTCTTTTACACCATCGCCATCTAAGTCTAATTCTGTTTTTATATCCCAATTATGGAGCAAAGTTTTTGGGACAGAATTAGGTTTAGATAAATCTTCATTTGAAATATTAATTGTTAAAGGATTTTCTTGTTCTTTATTATGTTGAATTGTAAAATAGATAGGGATCATTAATTTACCAGTATTAAATAAAGCATCTTTATGGTACAATTCAGTTGCTGTGTAGACTAAATCAAGATTCTTATCTTTATTTAAGTCAACATATAAACCAATTTCTTCATTACCAGCAAATGGAACATTTTTATTTAATTTATAGCCAAGCTTTGTATCAAAAGACTGTATGACTTTATATTGTTTATACATTCTATTATTAAAGAATGTATAACTATCATTCATATGATTTGAGAAATAAACCTTACCGCCTGCAGATGCTTGTTTTTCTGAATATAAATACACAACTAACATGGGGTCCATGCCATTGATGGCCATATTAATTTTAATATTTGCATTAGCCTCCCCCTCTTTACCGGTTTTTTTATAATAATTACTAATATTAGGTAGATTGTTTTGAACTGCATCGTTTACAAAACTGAATGATAATTCCTGTCCTGCTAAGCTAGGATCTGAAATATCAAAGGTATATTCTCTTTGATTGATCAACCACAAACTAAATGGGGTCTGATCCTCTACTAAAATTTTATTGTTTTTATACTTAACCTTAAAGCTGGTTTCAAGGTTTTGAGCCATTATTTGGGTATAGCCAAAAATCAAGAAAAGGATAATTATTTTGCGCATAAATTAGGATTATTTCTAAATTAATATTTTTTATAATACGAAATAGCATTATGATTCACTTTTTTAAGTGAAATAATAATTTATTTTTAATATTTAATTATATATCAATACTTTATATGTTTTTTTATATAATAATGGTATTAAAAAAGGGTCCTCCGATACATCGGGGGACCCTTTTTATACTATTAT
>JBEIIN010000018.1:0-14341 GCA_040380795.1 Sediminibacterium sp.
GCTTCTACTACATTTTCCTTCTGTGTGGCTATTTGCAATAGTATAGTGAAATATTTTTCAGCTAAATTGTAGTTTTGATAATTAAAGTAATTTAATCTTGCAGCTATCAGTGCTGCCCTTTCTGCGTAGATATTAGGGGCAATATCAGCTAATTTTGAAAAATAAACTAAGGCAGTGTCATAGGCTTGTTTAGAATATGCGATCTCTGCCATTAAGTTGGTGGCTTCTAAACTATATCTTCCATTAGGGAACTTTTGTAAATAAGCACTGAAGCCAATGGCCGATTCTGTATATCTTTTTTGCTCATACTTAATAACTGATGCCCTGAATATTAAAGAATCTTGTTCATTTACTGTTAAAGGATGTCCATAGTTGTTCATAAACTGAACATATAATTCTGGCGTTTGATCTTCGATAAAAATATTACGGATATATTCAATGGCATTTTCACTTTCAGTAGAATTTGGATAAGTTGCATATAGATCTTTGAAAGTAGTCAGGGCTAATTGATTTTTATCCAAATTAAAATATACTATTCCTAGTTTATAATAAGCTTGGGGGTAAAATTGTGTAGCTGATTTATCTAAGCTTATTTTAGTTAAAGGCGCAATGGCATCTTGAAACTTTTCTTGACTTACATAGGTATCTGCCAATTCCATTCTTGCATCATTTATGTAAGTAGAGTTTGGAAAACTTGATTCGAAATTTGTAAGCATTTTAATTTTATCATTCACCTTCCCTATACCTCCTAATAGGGTCGCTTTTTGTAAAAAGGCATAGTCTGCATAAGACCAAGATAAATCTATCACACGCTGATAAGTAGCTAAGGCTTCATTCATTTTCTTTAACATCATCTGACAATCTGCAACTCTTACATAGGCATCTTGTTGAAAATGATCTAATGCTATACCAGGATCTAGACTTGATATCTCTTTAAACTGTAGGAATGCTTTTTGATAGGCACCATTTTTCATAAAACAATAGCCTAAAATATACCTGGCATTCGTCGCATTTACTTCTCCAACACTTACAGGATCCAACATGTATTTCTGTAAATAGCCAATAGCGTCTGCAATGAGACCCATCTTATAACTTATTTCGCCTAACCAAAAATGAGTAGCAGATAGGAAATTCCCATTATAAGGTGCATTTCTTAGTTGATTCAATAAAGCATAGGCCTTCTCTACTTCTCCGTCATTAATATGGTTGCAGGAGAGTCCATATAAAATGGCTGGATATATTTTCAATAATTCAAGCGAAGGGTTCTCCATTAATTGATAAGCATCTAATGCTTGCTTAAAATTATTATTCAGTGCTAAAGCAGTAATCCAAAGAGATTTTGATTCAGTATAAAAAGTAGACTGAGGATAGTTTTCAATAAATTTATCTAATACAGTCACTGCAAGACTATATTCTTTCAATTCTACTAATAGTTTTCCGTAATTGAATAATGAAATTTCTTTTTGTTCTAAATTGATACTTTTAGAAGCGCAAAGCATAAAAGCATTTTTAGCTCCGTTTTTATCATTTACTTTCAAATAAGCCGTTCCCAATAAGTACATGCTATTTTGACCCAAAGAGTCATCTACATTGGCTAATTTTTTAAACCCTTCAATAGATTTTTCCCATTGTTGATCTTGGAAATAACAAAAAGAAAGTTGGTATAAGTCTTGTACTTCCACATTGTCTTGCGCAGCCACATATTTAGCTAAGTAAGGAACCGCTTTTTGATATTGCTTTTTCTCAAATAATAAATGCCCCATTAGCTGCTGTAATTGTAAATTATAGTACTGCCCTTCTAATTGTAAAGCTTTCTCGCAATTGACCATGGCTGCATCTATATTTCCATTGAAATAGTGTATTTGACTAATATAAAATGGTGTTAACCTTGCGTATGCTTCATTATTACTGGCAATTTCAAAACAAGTTAAAGCCAAATTAAAATCCTTTTTTTGAAGTGCAATGAAGCCCGCATAATAATTGGCATCGGTATAATACTGTGATAGCTTTAACTGTCTAATACTATTTAATACATTGGTGGCCTTATCCCAATTACCTAATTTGAAATATAAATAGCCTTGAAGATATTTCATAGTAATAAGCTCCTTATTATTCAAGTCGGCAATGCTCACTTTATCAAAAGCATTCAAGGCCTCCTGGGTATTTTGTTTTTTAACATAATAGTCCCCCAAAAAGAAATTAATTCTAGCATTGAAAATTTTGTTACTGGAAGACTTTAAATAACTGATGGCTAAATTTTCAGCTGCCGGTTTTTGTAAAACAAGTGATAAGTAAGTATAGTAGTAATAAATGTCTTCTTTACTATTTTCTTGCTTAGGTTTTAAATGATAAGCTGTTTGGATATATTGAAAAGCAGCCAGGGTATCCCCTTGATGAAGTGCATGCACTCCTTTTTGAAAAACAGGGTCTAAGGGACTAGTGTTTTGGCTATATTGTCCATAGGAAGTAAAAACAATCATCCATAACAATACCAGATTCACTATTCTACTTCTAAATGATAACATGCTGCTTGTTTTTAATTACCTAAAATTACGCTGTACTAATAAAACGAAGCTTATTTAGTGCTTATTGTGGAAAAACAGAATTCATTCGTAAATTTGTCAACAATAACAATAAAACATGTACGAATTCAACACACAGGTAAGAGTCAGGTATGCAGAAGCAGATCCCATGAATGTGGTTTATTATGGCAACTATGCTCAGTATTTCGAAGTGGGTAGAGTGGAAAGCTTAAGAAACCTAGGTATAAGCTATAAAGGCATTGAGGATATGGGCATTATGCTACCTGTAGTAGAATTAAATATTAAGTATTTAAGACCTGCTAAATACGACGATTTACTAACTATCAAATCCCAAATCAAAGAACTGCCTACAGAGCATAAAATTATATTTGATCAGGAGATATATAATGAGGAAGGGAAACTATTAACCATTGGTAAAGTGAAGCTCTATTTTATGGATAGCAAACTAGGTAATAGGGCAAGTATGCCGGCTATCATGCTTGAAAAACTAAGCACTTATTTTAGATAAAAACCGCTGTTTTTTAGTTTACTTTGCACCCTATAACACTGACTCAATGAACCCTATTCAAGCTACTATTATAACCATTGGTGACGAGCTTTTAATTGGGCAAGTTATTGATACAAATAGTGCCTTTATTGCACAAGCCTTATTAAAAATAGGCATACCTGTAACTAGTAGAATTGCGGTGGGCGACAAGAAAGCGGATATCATTAATGCCTTAGACACAGCCAGCCAAAAAAGTAAGATTATTATAATAACCGGAGGACTAGGGCCTACAGCAGATGATATCACCAAACCCCTATTGAATGAATATTTTGGTGGAAAAATGATTGTTCATCAGCCAAGCTTAGATCATATCACGTATATTTTTGAGACAATCCACAAAAGGCCCATGATTGATCGAAATATAAAGCAAGCTGAGGTTCCAGACGTTTGTGAAGTGTTGTTTAATGAAAAAGGAACTGCCCCTGGAATGTTATTTAAAAAAGAAGGTGTTTATTATTTTTCATTGCCCGGTGTGCCACACGAGATGAGATGGTTAACCGAAAATCAAGTTATTCCAATTATACAAAAATCATTTACCACGCCTTTTATTGCGCATAAAACACTTTTAACGGCTGGCATTGGGGAATCCTTTTTGGCTGAACAAATTGCCCATTTTGAAAACGCTTTACCTGCCTTTATTAAATTGGCCTACTTACCTAATGTTGGCATGGTTCGTCTTAGATTAACTGGGTCTGGTCAAGATGAAAAAGCATTAGCCAAAGAAGTGAATGCTCAATTTGAGGCTTTGAAAGAAGCCGTTAAAGAATATTTGGTGACGGACGCTGATGAAACCATGGAAATGGTCGTGGGTAATTTATTAAAACAAAGAAAACAAACCGTGTCAACTGCAGAAAGTTGCACAGGTGGTTATATAGGCCATTTATTATCCAAAAATGCTGGCTCTTCTCAGTTTTACACTGGAGGCATTATTAGTTATGATAATCGTATTAAAACTGAATTTTTAGACGTTCCCACTGAAATCTTACAAACTGTAGGAGCTGTGAGTAAAGAAGCCGTTGAACAAATGGCCTTAGCGGTTAGGGAGAAAATGAATACCGATTATGCTATTTCGGTGAGTGGCATCATGGGGCCAAGTGGCCAAACCGATGAAAAACCATTAGGAATGGTATGGGTGGGAGTTGCCAATAGAGAAAAAGTAGTTTCCAAGGTATTTTATCTAAGATTTGACAGATTAAGGAATATAGAAGTAACTGCTAATCAGGCCATAAATTTACTTAGGTTATTAATTATCAATAAGATTTAGTCTTATTTTTGCTAAAATTAACTCATATGCCAATTGTGGATCTAGTTTTACCTAAGTTGGGTGAAAGTATCATGGAGGCGACCATCTTAAAATGGCATAAGAAGGTGGGTGATACTATTCAATTGGATGAAACCCTTTTGGATATAGCTACCGATAAGGTAGACAGCGAAATTCCTTCCACTACAGAAGGTGTTATTACAGAAATATTATTTGAAGTAAATGCTGTGGTTCCTATTGGAACTGTTATTGCAAGAATTAGCACTACAGCAAGTTCATCTGCTCCTATTATTGCAGCACCCATTGTAGAAAAGAAACCAGCAACTATTATTGAAGAAGTGCCTTATGTTCCTACTGCTCCTATTCAAATGAAAGCCGCGCCCATTCAAGAAAATAAAATTATCGAATCTGTTAAGTCTAATAACTTACAGATGAATACAAATTCAACACAAGAAGCTAAATTTTACTCACCCTTAGTTTTAAATATTGCGCAGAATGAAGGTGTTGGCATGGATGAATTACAGCATATTAATGGAACAGGAACCAATGGTAGAATTACCAAAAAAGATATTTTAGATTTTATTGCGCGCAAAAAAATGGCTATTCATTTGCCTACTGCTAGCTCAAGTGAGCAAACTAGCAATGAACCCAACAACCAACAACCAGTTAATAACGAAGCTCCTGCAAGAGCCCTACTGAATAAGCCATTAGATGTATATGAAAATACTACTTCTAATTTCTCTGCTTCTAAATCTACTAAATTGGCAAATCCCAATGAAGTAATTGTTTCAGGTGCTACCGAAATAATGGAGATGGATCGTATGCGCAAATTAATTGCGAAGCATATGGTGGATAGTGTTCAAACGAGCCCCCATGTTACTTCATTTGTGGAAGTGGATGTAACCAATATGGTTGTATGGAGAGATAAAGTAAAAGAACTATTTGAAAGAAGAGAAGGCACCAAAATTACTTACACCCCTATGTTCTTAGAATCGATTGCTACGGTGCTTGAGCAATTCCCTATGATCAATTGCAGCTTAGAAGGCGATCAAATTATTCTTAAAAAAGATATTAATATTGGAATGGCTACTGCCCTACCAACAGGTAATTTAATTGTACCGGTTATTAAAGGTGCCAATCAATTAAGTATTGTAGGTATAACAAAGGCTGTCAATAATTTAGCACAAGCTGCAAGAAATGGTCAATTAAAACCTACAGATACCCAAGGTGGTACTTTCACAGTAACCAATGTAGGTTCTTTTGGAAGTATCATGGGCACACCTATTATTAATCAACCACAGGTTGCCATTCTAGCATTAGGTGCTATTAAAAAAAGAGCTGTTGTAGTTGAAACACCTTCTGGTGATGCTATACTTGTGCGTCATATGATGTTTATAAGTATGAGCTATGATCACCGAATTGTAGATGGTGCCATGGGTTCTAAATTCTTATCCGCTGTGGGCAAAGAAATTGAAAGCTGGGATCCCAATAGACAGTGGTTTCAATATGTATAAATAAGTTCCCTATTAAAGTTTTTGCTTTTTTAAAATATAATATGAAAGGTGTTTTTCTTGCCGGATGCCTACTTATCTCTGCTACTCTACTCTTTGGTCAAAACAAGGGTAATTTATCAGGCTGGGTAGTTGATAAAAATACACAGTTTCCCATTGCAGGAGTATCTGTTAAGGTCTTAAATACGGCCTATTCAACTGTTACAGATAGTAATGGTAAATATATTATAAAGTCTATCCCTACAGGCCAATACCAAATAAAATTTATTTCAATTGGTTCTTACCCTCTTACCTTGTTTAATGTAATTGTGAGCTCCGGTAATGAACTAAGTAATACAATAGAATTAATTCCCGAGTCATTTCAATTGGCAGAAGTAAGAGTAGGTGGGAATAGAAAAACGGTAAGAGCTGCTTCTTTAGAAACCCCTTTAAGTGTTCAAAGATTAACTTCAGAAGAGATAAAATCTAGCCCAGGTAGTAATTTTGACATTTCCAAAGTGGTGCAGTCATTACCAGGTGTTACCGGTTCCGCATCAACAGGTGCGGGTTTTAGAAATGATATTATAGTAAGAGGCGGCGCTCCAAATGAAAACGTATTTTATTTAGATGGTATAGAAATACCTGTAATTAATCATTTTAGCACACAAGGAAGTGCGGGTGGCCCGCAAGGTATCTTGAATGTTTCTTTTATTGATGAGGTTAAATTATCCTCTTCTGCTTTTGATGCCAAATTTGATAATGCCCTTTCTTCTGTTTTTGAGTTTAAACAAAAAAGAGGCAATACTGAAAAATTACAAGGAAATATAAGAATGGGTGCCACTGAATTTGCCAGTACTTTCGAAGGCCCCTTATCAAAAAATGGAAAAACAACTTTTTTAGCATCTGCAAGACGAAGTTATTTACAATATTTATTTTATTTATTAGATTTACCCATTCGACCTAATTTCTGGGACTATCAGTTTAAAGTAACCCATACTATCGACCCTAAAACTACTTTAACCTTTATAGGCGTGGGCGCTATTGATGAATTTAAATTCGCAGCACCCCGAAATTCAACACCTCAAAAAATATATGCACTCAATGCTAGCCCCTCTATTAACCAGTGGAGTTACACTGTAGGTGTTACTTTAAAACGTTTAATTAAAAAAGGCTATTGGAATTTAGCAATAAGTAAGAATAACTTATATAACGTGAATGAGAAATATGAAGACAATTTAAATCCCGATAGAGGTGAAAAAACATTTGATTATACCTCTAATGATATTGGCAATAACATAAGATGGGATATTTCAAAAAGCTTATTGGGTATTAAATTCACTACCGGATTTAATCTTACAGATATCAATTATGAGAATAGTACTTATCAAGTGTTGAAATACAATAATTTATTCCCAAATGGGGCTAGTCCTAGCTTAGGGGAAAAAACATATAACCGTTATAGTTCAAGCTTTAATTATAAAAAATATGGCGCTTTTTTCCAAATGGGAAAAAGAGCGTTTAATAATAGATTAGGTATTAGCGCAGGCATTAGAAAAGATGGAAATACATTTACAAATACAGGCAATCAAATAATGCGCCAGATATCACCAAGAGTTGGATTAAGCTTGGTTTTAAGCGATCAATTGACTTGGAATGCTTCTGTAGGAAAGTACTTTAAATTAGCGCCTAATACTGCTTTAGGGTTTAAAGACCTTTCTGGAAACTATTTAAATAGAGACGCTAGCTATATTGGAAGCTTCCATTATGTAACAGGTATTGAATACTTGCGTTCAGAATCTACACGTTTTACTGCCGAAGTGTTTTACAAAAGATATACAGGGGTACCTATTAGCAAAGGAAATGGAATTAGTTTATCTAATCTAGGAGCTGACTTTAATATTTTAGGTAATGAAGATATTTCTACTGTTGGTTTAGGTAGAAGTTATGGTTATGAATTATTTGCTCAACAAAAATTAACAAAGCGTTTCTTTGGTGTGGCTAGTTATAGTTTTTTCAGATCTGCTTATACCAATATTCAAGGGAAATACAGTCCTAGTTCATGGGAAAATATTCACTTACTAAGTTTAACAGGTGGCTATAAGTTTAATAGAAACTGGGAATTAGGTATTAAATTCAGGTATCAAGGTGGCGCGCCTTACACCCCTTATGATATGAATTTAAGTAAATTAAATTTTGCCACGCTGGGCTCAGGCTTATTTGACTACTCTAAATTAAATACTTTACGAAGTAGAGCCTTTCATTCAAGTGATTTTAGATTAGATAAAAAATACAACTACAAAAAAACTACTTTTGATTTTTATATAGATATTACAAACTGGTATGGTGCAAAAACCGTGTCTCCTCCTTTCTATATTTTCGCTTATGAAGCCAATGGCAGCTTTAAAACAACAGATGGATTACCGCTTAAAAAAGATGGATCAAATGGGGAGCCTTCTTTATATGAAAACAATACCATCTTTATAACCCCTACAGTGGGCTTTATATTTGAGTTCTAATTTATTTATGCAATTGAACGAGGGCCTTTTAAAAGTTGACGCGAATACGTTTTATCATTTTAATAAAACTACCTGTAGCAGACTGCCACTGCATATTTAATACGCCTAACATGGCTTCTTTAATTATACCTTTGGACATTTTACTAACTCCAATTTTTCTATCAACAAATGTAATAGGCACTTCTTTAATCTTATAGCCTAATTTCCAAGCGGCAAATTTCATTTCAATTTGAAAAGCGTAGCCAATAAATTGAATGGAGTCTAAATTTATATTGGCTAGTACTTTATTTTTATAACAAATAAAACCAGCTGTAGGATCCTTAATAGGCATTCCTGTGATTAATCTAGTATAAGTCGACCCGCCAAGTGAATAAATTTTTCTATCTATAGGCCAGTTTTCTGTTTCACCCCCTTTAACATATCTACTTCCAATAGAAACATCAGCACCCTTCTCTTCACAAGCATTCAATAATCGGTCTAAATCATTGGGATTATGAGAAAAATCGGCGTCCATCTCAAATATATAATCGTAATTTTTATCTAGCGCCCATTTAAAACCTTGAATATAGGCAGTACCTAATCCTTGTTTGCCTGGTCGCTTTAAAATAAATAATCTTTCTAAGAATTTCCCCATTAAAGATTCCACTATTGCAGCAGTACCATCGGGTGAATTGTCATCAATGATTAGGACATGATAATCCGTGGAGAGACCCAGCACTGCATGTAAAATGGCAGAGACATTCTCTTTTTCATTGTAGGTAGGTATTAAAACAATTTTTTTCACTATTGCGGGGGGCTATTCGTATAAAAATACGAAAAAAAGGCAAAACGGGATAGCCTACTTATGCAGAATAGATTTATTCATGATTTCTGTCAATTTTTGCTTGGTATGAAGGGCAAAATCGCCTTTCATCATCCAATCATAGTATTGGGGTTCCTCCTTAAGTACTTGAGTTACAGGCTTCCCTTTGTGTTTACCGAAATTAAATACCTCTACCCCATTTTCAAATACAAAACGGCGTGCAAAATCAATAATTTCATCTTCTCCTGTAAATTTCACAATGGATTCTACAGAATTTCCAATTTGTGGGTATTTCTCTAATTGAGCTTCCAAAATTTCCCAGGTAGCAGTAGCATCCACTTCAGCACTGTGCGCATCTTCTAAATTCTTATTACAATAAAATTTATAGGCAGCTGTAAGTGTTCTTTGCTCCATCATATGAAACACTTTCTGTACATCTAATAATTTTCTGGTTTCAATATCGGCGTTAATACCCGCTCTTAAAAATTCTTCATTTAACATGGGGATATCAAATCTATTGCTATTATAGCCTGCTAAATCTGAAGCTTCAATAAATTGTTTTACTTCGTTGGCTATTTGTTTGAAAGTGGGTGCGTCTTTCAGCATTTCATCTGAAATACCATGCACATCAGATGCAGCCTTTGGAATGGGCATTTCTGGGTTTACTAATTTCCTTTTTATTTGTTTAGTCCCATCGGGCATAATTTTTACAATAGCAATTTCTACAATTCTATCGGTACTTACATTAATGCCTGTGGTTTCTAAATCAATAAAACAAATAGCTCTGTTAAGTTGTAAACGCATATAATTTATTATAAGTGTAAAGTTAGTTAATCTTACTAACTAAAATCATGATTAGATATTTATTTAGTTCCAATTTAATGCTTAAATTTGCTATCAAACTTAGACCTTATGCAATGGAATCCTATCATAGATAGCAAGCAAATCGAAGCCATAAAAGCAGCTTCTTTTACCAAAGCTCAATTGATTTTAAAACATAGTACCACTTGTAGTATTAGCAAAATGGCCTTGGCTAGATTAGAGAGATCTAATACACCTAATAATGTAGATTTTCACTATTTAGACTTATTGAACTATAGAAATATTTCAAAAGAAATTGCCGAAGTCTTTGATGTATCACATGAATCACCTCAGGTTTTATTAATTAAAAATGGCCACTGTGTTTACGACGAAAGTCATGGAGGTATTCAAATGGAAGAAATTGAAGAACAATCTTTACAAGCTTAATAATTTTATATAAGCTCAATTACCATTGCAGAAGCTCCTCCTCCACCGTTACAAATAGCAGCAGCACCGTATTTAGCTTTATGCTTAGAAAGTATATGAATTAAGCTTACAATAATTCTAGCGCCACTGCATCCTAATGGATGACCTAATGCCACTGCTCCACCATGCACATTTACTTTACTAGCATCTATTTTTAAAATTTCTGTATTCACAATTCCTACTACAGAGAAGGCTTCGTTGAATTCAAAAAAATGAATATCGTTTATTGTTAAATTCGCTTTTTGTAAAGCTTTAGGCAAGGCTAATGAAGGAGAAGTGGTAAACCATTTTGGATCTTGTTCTGCATCGGCAAAACTTTTTATAATGGCAATAGGTTTAATACCTAATTCTTTTGCCTTTTCAGCGCTCATCAAAACCACTGCAGCTGCTCCATCATTCATAGTACTTGCATTGGCCGCCGTAACAGTGCCTTCCTTGCTAAAGGCAGGATTCAATTGTGGTAGTTTATCAAAATTTACTTTTGAAGGCTCTTCATCTTTATCTACAACAATGGCTGCTCCTTTTTTCTGTGGAATTTCAACTGGCACAATTTCATCTTTAAACCAACCATTTTCAATAGCAGCTTGTGCTTTTTTATAACTATTCACCGCAAAAGCGTCTTGTGCTTCTCTGCTTACATTGTATTTTGTGGCACAAGTATCTGCAAAATTACCCATGGCCACTTTATCGTATACATCTACTAAGCCATCTTTCGCTAATCCATCTTGCATTACTACATCACCGTATTTATTACCCCATCTTTGAGTCGAATTATAAAAAGGAACATTACTCATGCTTTCCATTCCACCTGCTATAACAATATCGGCGTCTCCTAACATAATATTTTGAGCAGCAATGGCAATTGACTTCATTCCACTAGCACATACTTTATTAATAGTGGTGCAAATAACTTTATCGGGAAGCCCCGCTGCTTTTGCCGCCTGTCTTGCCGGCGCTTGACCAAGGCCTGCTTGAATAACAGAGCCCATGATTACCTCATCTACTAGATCTTTGGATAGTCCTGCTTTCTCTAAGGCCCCTTTAATAGCAATACCTCCTAAAGCAGTGGCAGAAATACTACTAAGACTAGCTCCAAAAGAACCAATGGGTGTTCTGACTGCGGCTACGATATAGACTTCCTTGTTCATATTTAAAAGTTTAATTCTATTATCTAAAACTAATTAACCCTACACAATACATTCTTACTAATGCATCCTTTATAATACATGCTTACTAATATATTTAAGTAGTTGGCAATACTTCAGTTGTTGCTTCTACTTTAGCTTCAGGTATTAAATGAATGCCATCTTCTTCAATGCTTATTAATTTTAATTTATACAACATACCCACATTCATTTTAAAAGCTTTTTTACTCATACCAAAAAATGCATAAATATCATCAGGAGCGGATTTATCGTGGTACGGTAAAAAACCTTTATGCGATTTTAGCAAACTCATAATTTTTTGATTATCATCAGCTAATTTTTCCCCGCCTTGTTTACCTAAGCCAATATCTAATTTATTATCCTCTCTAATTTTCTTCACAAAGGCTTCGTCAATAAATTGACCAATATGTAAATGCGTAAATACTTCGTTTTTATAGACTAATCCTTGATGTACTTGGTTTACTATTACTACATACCCAATTTCTGATTCTCTATATACTTGTATTTTAACTTTCTCTCCTTCTTTAACCGTTAAAATATCGTTGCTAATTTGTTTGTCTATTTTTTCAGTAGCGGCTACCCTGCCAGTTTGTGCGTCAATATATAATTTCACTAAATACTTACCACCCAAACGCATGGTAGATAATTGTTGTGAAACTGGCACAAACACATCTTTCATTAAGCCCCAATCCAAAAAGGCACCTTGAGAAGTAACTTCTACTACTTTTAAAGCAGCAATATCTCCTACTACTGCATAGGGTTCTTGGGTAGTGGCAATTAGCCTATTATCAGAATCGTGGTATACAAATACACTAATGGTATCATCAATTTGCAATCCCGAAGGCACAAAACGTTTAGGAAGTAAAATACCTTCCCCGCCATCATCCATATAAAAACCAAAATCAACTTTTCGGTCTACACGCATCAAATTAAACTGACCTACATTTATGGTTGACATGATTTTTATTTTTAATTAAAACAATTCTGGTTGTGTATCGTTAGGGTCTTTTATGACTACTTTATTTTCCCAAGCCATTTCTACAGTTTTAGAGAAGTCAACTAATTTATTACCAATGGCTTTCCAACCCATCAGATCCACTATCTTACTCACTTTGAACTTCGTCTTTCTTATTTGCGCGCCTTTGCCTGTACTTACTGCTAATATGGGTTCTGCAAAAGTAGAAACAGCCACCACATAATTACCAGCACCTTCTTTTATAAAAGTAAAAGGTGTTTTTAAAGTAGTCGTTTCAATAAGGAAGCGTTTAATATTAAAATGTAACTTTTCTTTATCTAAATAAACAGCGGTTACAATTTTTTCAGGATTAAACTTCTCCATAAAAATTACTTTCTCTGGATCAAATCTTTGACTTTGTTCTGTATCTGTTACCTCATAATTACCATCCTTGGTAATGACTAATAACTTCTCATCTTCAAAGGTACCCAAATAAATGCCTTTCTCCTCTGTATTTAAACGCCCAAACTTATCGTCAAACCATAATTTACGCCCAGTTAAGGTACTTTTACCTGCTTCTTTAAGCTTTATTGCTTTTACTGGATACTTCGTAACCTGATTCCCCACACTACTTCTTCCTTTCACTTCTAAGGTGTCAAAGAAAAAGTCAAACTCTTTAATACGGGCCGAACAGTTGGGACTTAATATCACTTTCACCGATTCTGCTTCCCCATTCATATTCACCGACATATAATGCACTTTCGACTTCTCCGTGCTCTTGGCTAAAAAATATTCTTTATCACGGGTTACACCGGTAACATTAAACCTTTTTGAATAGGTAATGCCAGAAGCGCCATCAGAATACACCATATTATAAGTAGTGCGCTCATCATTTTTCTGAAAGACAGCAGCATGTATAATATCTTTTCCAATAAATACTTTATCTGAAACCTTGACCACTTTCATCACCCCAGATTTAGCGAAGGCTATAATATCGTCATAGTCGGTACAATCACATAAGAATTCATCTTTCTTTAAACTAGTACCCACAAAACCTTCTGCTCTATTAATATATAATTTAGTATTGGCAATGGCCACTTGCTTCACTTGAATGGTATCGAATTCTTTAATTTCTGTTTTACGCTCCTTACCCTTACCATATTTCTTCGCTAGGTTCTCATAATAAGCCACGCAATAGTCCACTAAATTGGCTAAATGATTTTTTACTTCTCTTATCTCCTCTTCAATTGTTTTTATTTGCGCATTTAACTCGTCAATATCTAGTTTATAAATTCTTCTTACGGGCTTATCTGTCAATTTTAAAATATCGGCTCTTTCAATAGGTTTTTTAAACTTCTTTTTAAAAGGCTGGAAGGCTTCATCAATAGCATCAATGACTTTATCCCAGCTCGCATGTTTCTTTTCTAATTCTTTGTATATCTTCTCTTCAAAGAATATTTTTTCTAAACTGGTGAAATGCCATTTATCTTCTAATTCTTTTAATTGAATTTTTAATTCTAATTCTAATAAGCCCTTGGTATGGTCTACCGAATGACGCAGTAAATCAGATGCGCCTAAAAATTGAGGTCTTTGACCCACAATCACACAGGCATTAGGTGAAATACTTATTTCACAATCGGTAAAGGCATATAAAGCATCAATGGTAATATCAGGAGAAATACCTGTGGCTAAATCAATTTGAATTTCAACTTCAGCAGCCGTTACATCGGTTACTTTTTTAATTTTAATCTTCCCCTGGTCATTGGCCTTGGTA
>JBEIIN010000019.1:0-14159 GCA_040380795.1 Sediminibacterium sp.
ACCACTAATTCATAGAAGTCTTCTTCTTTTAAATAGGTATTAGCCAGGGCTTTTAACTCCTCTGGGCCCACAGAACGCACCACTTTAATGGTATTATAAAAATAGTCTTCCGTTAAATCATTTAATAAATAGGTTTTCCAGCGACTTATAATTTGAAAGGGTCCATCTAAATCACCTAATAGAGCACCCAACATATAATTTTTAACCAATTTTAATTCATCTTCTCCCACAAGTTCTTCTCTTAATTTTTTCATTTCCTTATACACTTCTTCAATGGTAGCCTTGCAAACATCTTTACCTGCATCTGTGCTTACCATCCAAGCCCCTGCATGTTTATAATTTTGTAAATAACTATGTATACCATAAGTATAGCCCTTGTCTTCTCTAATATTACTCATTAGTCTTGATCCAAAAAATCCACCAAAAATATTATTCAGCACTTGAGCGGCCGGAAAATCGGGATGATGCCTATTCGGAAAATGTCTGGCTAAACGAATTGAGCCTTGCACTGAAGCTGCATCATTTACAATACTATATTTTTTTTCTGTGGCAGATATAATAGGATGCGCCTGCTCTTTAATATCTTTTTTATTTAAAGGAAGCTGGCCAATATGCTTATTGAGTAAGGATTCCATGGTAGAGGGAAATTTACCCGCAATAAAAATGACACATTTTCCATTTAAATAATACTGCTCGTAAAAAGCAACTAGGTCTTCTCTATTAATGTCTTTATAATCTTTTTCTACAGAGTACTTCCCATAAGGATGATCGAACCCAAATAAGTATTCATCAATTAATCTATTGGCAATAAAGTCACCTTTTTTCAAATTCAGTAATAACCTTTGAATTTGATTTTGTTTTAAAATAGCAATTTCTTTTTCAGGAAAACTCGCTTCTGAAATAATCTCTCCCATAATAGGAATGACTTCATGAAAATGTTTTGATAAACCATGTAATGTAACAGTGGCTGTTTCATTGGTACAAGTTCTATTTAAATGCGCGCCATAAAATTCAAAGGCATCGGTAATTTCAAAAGAGGTCTTTGTACTCGTTCCGTTTTTTAATAAAAAATTAGTGGCAGCCGCTACCCAGTTTTTTTGTTCAAAACTATTACCTGCATAAAAAACCATATCCACGAGCAACACTTCCTGTGAGCCGCCCTCATAGGCATAGACTTCTACCCCATTATCTAAGCTAAACTTTTGATAAGGTTTCAATTGAATATTAAAATCAATAGCGTCTTTAATAACAGGTGCTACTATTCTGTCTAGGGCCATGATTTAGGATTTACTGTAATAATATAATGTGTTGCGATTGCTGTCTTGGAATATTTGTTGAGCAGTATGTTGAATCATAGAAGGAGTTACTTTCTGGTACATCGATAATTCTTTGTTCATTAAATCCGCATCTCCTAATAATTCATAATAAGCCAAGCTATGGGCTCTATTCATAATACTCATATCCTCAAAACAAATCACACTTTCTGTTTTATTAATTACTTTTTGCACTTCTTTGGCATCCAGTATTTCATTTTTTATTTTTTCTATCTCTTCTAATACCGCTTTCTCTGCAACGGCCATGCTAATACCTTTCACTAATTTTCCTTCTATCACCAGCAGTCCTGGATCCACGGTTCCAAAATGATAACAATCAATAGAAGAAAAAATTTGTTTCACTTTAATAAGTTGCTCATATAATCTTGCAGAAGTACCACCTCCTAAAACTTCAGTAATTAAATCGGTGGCATGATAGCCTTCGTCAAAACGGCCTCCCATATGCCAGGTCATCATGAGCATATCTAAAGGCACATCGGCGCGCACATCCATGGACCTACTTTTTTCTTGTACGGGCTCCTTCGGTAAGTTGCGTACATAGGCTTTGCCAGCTTCAATAGGACCAAACCATTTTTGAGCTAATTGTTTTACTTGATCTGTTTGCACATTGCCCGTCACTACTAGTATAGCATTGTTAGGACGATAGAATTGAAAGAAAAAATCTTTCACATCTTCTATAGTAGCATCTTCCACATGTGCTAGTGATGCACCAATGGTCATCCAACGATAAGGATGTTGCGTATACGCCAAGCTTCGCATTTTATGCCAAGCATCTCCGTAAGGTTTATTGATATAATGTTCTTTGAACTCTTCACAAACAACTTTGCGTTGTACCTCTAAACTTTTTTTACTAAAAGCCAAGGACAACATTCTATCACTCTCTAACCAAAAAGCAGTTTCAATATTTTCTGCAGGAATTTGACAATAATAATTCGTTAAGTCATTCGTAGTGTAGGCATTGTTTTCTCCCCCCGCTCTTTGCAGTGGTTCATCGTATACAGGAATATTTACACTGCCTCCAAACATCAAATGTTCAAATAAATGCGCAAAGCCTGTTTTAGCAGGGTCTTCATCCTTGGCCCCCACATTATATAAAACATTTACTACGGCCATAGGGGTGCTGGTATCTTGGTGTACCAAAACTTTAAGGCCATTGTCTAGTTGAAATTTTTCAAATTGTATCATAACAGAGGGCGAAAATACTTAATAACTACAACAGTTCCTTTTCTATTGCAAGAACCTTCTTAATAGCCCTTTCGAAACCCGATAAATTCGATTAACTTTGTGGCCATTAAATACCTAAGCTATGCAGCTGGAATCATTATACCAAAGAGCCTTGAATTTTGAACACTTAAGCAAGGAAGAAGGCCTATTTTTATTTGAAAACGCACCTCTAACCGAGTTAAGTTACGTTGCCAATGAGTTGAGAAAAAAGCAAGTGCCCCATGGTAAAGTAACCTGGCAGATAGATAGAAATGTAAACACCACCAATGTTTGTATTGCGAATTGTAAGTTCTGTAATTTTTACAGAGTGCCTGGTCATCCTGAATCTTATATTACGGATATGGATACCTACCGCCAAAAAATTAAGGAAACTATGGACTGGGGCGGTGATCAATTATTATTACAAGGAGGCCATCATCCTGAATTAGGTTTGGCTTTTTACACCGATATATTTAGCCAGATTAAAAAAGAATTTCCGACAATTAAATTACATACACTAGGGCCCCCAGAAATTGCACATATTGCAAAGTTGGAGAAAATGAGCCATACCGATGTCTTAAAAGCCTTAGTGGCTGCAGGTATGAATTCACTGCCTGGTGCGGGTGCAGAAATTTTAGTAGACCGTGTCAGAAAATTAGTGTCTAATGGAAAATGTGGTGCAGACGAATGGTTAGATGTCATGGCTGCAGCACATCAATTAAATATAACCACCAGTGCGACCATGATGTTTGGTCATGTAGAAACCTTAGAAGAAAGATTTATTCACTTAGTGCGTATTCGTGAAGTACAAGATAGAAAACCAAAAGACGCTAAAGGATTTTTAGCCTTCATTCCTTGGACCTTCCAAGAAGTAGATACCCTACTTACCAAAATTAGAGGGGTACATAATTTAACGACTACGGAAGAGTATATAAGAATGATTGCCATTAGTAGAATTATGCTACCTAATATTAAAAATATTCAAGCCAGTTGGTTAACCGTAGGAAAAGCGACTGCTCAGGTTTGTTTGGAAGCCGGGGCCAACGATTTTGGAAGTATTATGCTAGAAGAAAATGTAGTGAGCGCCGCAGGTGCCCCACACCGTTTTACCTATAAAACTATACAGGAAGCTATTAAGGAAGCAGGTTTTGAGCCTCAGTTAAGGGACCAGCAATACGATTGGAGAACCTTGCCTACTGCCATCCAAGAGCAAACTATAAACTACTAGCAAGTAAGCGCTTAGAAGCCCTTTAGCAGAAAATATTTTTATCATAAACAAGTCATTGACTGTAACATTTAGGTCAATGGCTCGTTTAATGCTAATAGAACCTTCTTTTTATACATGACCAAAATAGCATGACCGATTTAGAATTCAATATATGTGTAGATGACTACTCAGATGGGGTATACCGCTTTATACTAAAAATTAGTAAAAACAAGGAGGACGCCAGGGATATTGTGCAAACTGCTTTTGAAAAATTATGGGTAAATAGAGAAAAGGTAGAAACCTTAAAAGCCAAGTCCTATTTATTTACAGTGGCCTATCATTTAATGATTGATCAACTTAGAAAAGAATCTAAGATAATCATGACCGATAGCTTTGATGAAAATGCCAATGCCATTACCCAAGGCAGTTCAGAATTAAAGCAATTGTTATTAGAAGCCATTAATAATTTGAACCCCACACAGAAGTCTTTAATTCTTTTAAAAGATTATGAAGGTTATTCTTATCAAGAAATTGGAGAGATTATGCAATTATCGGAATCGCAGGTAAAAGTGTATTTGCATAGGGCCCGCTTAATTTTAAAAAATAAATTAACTCATGTAGAAAAAATGAGTGCTTAATAAAATGATTAACAAAAACAACTACGAAACTTATTTCATGTCATATATTGACAATGAATTAAATGCTGCCGAAAGGGCGGCCGTAGAAGCTTTTGTCTTAACCGATTCAAAATATGCAGAGGAGCTAGCCCTTTTTGACAAAACAAAACTGCATGCGCCTAATATAGAAATGGAGGATAAAATATTTTTATACCGTTTCCCGGAAATGGAGGCAAGCCTAGATATCGACTTTAAAAAATCTTTATATAAAAAAGAAGCGCCCGTTGGTAAAATAATATTTACCCCTAATCTTATGAGGGCTTCCTTTGCTATTGCAGCCATGCTTATTTTATTCATAGGCCTGCAGCTGTTTAAATCAGAGTCAAACATAGTAGAGTCAAACATAGTAAAGTCGACTTTAAAAGATAAAACAGCATTAGCTATTACCAATAATTCTTCTATTAATTCAAAGCAGACCGAGAATACAATATTGCCAAATGAGGTGAATGAGGCTGCTATAAATAAAAATAGTACTGCTGTATTGAGCAGGCTGGCTATCAGTAAGAAAATAAATAATGCCAAATTTACTATAGCTGAATCTGCTACAACTAATCAAGCTGGTTTTGAAGATCAAGCCATAGTAAATAATAATATGAACACAAATATTATTAATACAACTGAGGGTCTTAGCCAAACTAGTAGAGAAAACGAGAACAATAATAAATTAACAGCCAAATTCAATCAAACTCAAATAAGTTCAACTGCTTTGGAAACAATGGCTAATGAAGAAGAAAAAATAATCCTCCCTACTAATTATAAAGAAATTGATACGGAAGAAGAAGACAGAACCATTAATATTGGCATGATTGAAATTGACGGTGCTGCTTTCAGAGGAATTACTAGAAAATTTTCAGCCTTACTAAAAAGAAATAAGATAGATAAAGAAAAATAAATATGAAAAAAACAATTACAACATTAACAGCTTGCTTCTTAATGGCGTTCAGCCTTAACGCTTTAGCACAAAATGATAGTTCAAGAGCTAGTACTAAAATAGTTTTAGACAGCGCTTACAGAGGGGATGATACTATTACGATTGGTAATATGATTATTGTAAAAAAGCAAGGATATCAAGATAACCGTATTGAAAATAATAGCTGGTATAATAAAAAAAGAAAGATATCGCATGGCACTATTGCATTGGGCAATATGGTCGTTGTGAAAAAAAATAATGGACAAAATTACAATTATATTAGAAAAAGAAATAGGCTTTATGGAACCAATTTAAATATCACCAATGGCAGAATAAAAAAAGATACTTTCTTATCAGTGAATGATGACACTGTAAGACTAGGTAGATTAAATATTATTAAATCACAAGACAGTAATCATAAAAAAGACTGGGAAACAATGATAGAGGATGGCGATTTTGATAATACCCGTATTAGTATTGAGCGTGCGCCTAAAAAATTAAAAAATGTAACTACCAATTGGTTCTCATTGGATTTAGGTTATGCCAATTATAGAGACGAGTCGCCGCAAAAAATGGCTGATTTTAGCCTGCCTTATAGTAAGTATTTTGTGAATTCAAGTAGCTTAACGTTAGACAACAGAAAAGCTAGTAATATTAATATTTGGATTGTACAACAAAAATTAAATCTATACCAACATAAAATAAATTTGAAATACGGAGTAGGTTTTGAAATGTTCAATTTCAGATTTGAACAACCAGTAAGTTTCAGAAACGAACCGGGTAAAACGGTATTCATGGACGATGTT
The DNA here is from genome assembly GCA_040380795.1 of Sediminibacterium sp. Lineage (GTDB taxonomy): Bacteria > Bacteroidota > Bacteroidia > Chitinophagales > Chitinophagaceae > Sediminibacterium. The sequence goes on from JBEIIN010000019.1 coordinate 6,138, forward strand.
AATTTTACAAAAAATAAACTATTCGTTAAATACTTAACAGTACCTGTGCAATTAAACTTTCAACCTAACCCCTATAGCCGTAAAGGTTTTTATGCAAGTATTGGTTTAAGTGCTGGTTATTTAGTAGATGCCAGAAACAAACAAATAAGTCCCGAAAGAGGCAAACAAAAATATGATGGCACTTTTGAATTAAACAATTTACGATTTGCCACTATTGGTGAATTGGGAATAGGCAGTATAAGATTATACGGCTCTTACGGTTCTATTAATTTATTTGATAAAAACCAAAGTGACTTTAGCTTATTCCCTTATGCCCTTGGTTTAAGATTTAGCAATTTTTAAAAAACTAGAATAAAAACTTTTTGATTTGGTTTTGTTGATTTTTGGTGAACATAAAAGCCCCCCGATACATCGGAGGGCTTTTTAATTATAATTAGATAAGTAAATTATTTAAGTCTTAAAACGCTTTACACTAAGTTTTCAGCACCAAAATAAGATTGTAATACCTTCGGAAGGGCAATACCCGCTTCGGTTTGGTAGTTTTCTACAATGGCTGCAAAAATTCTAGGCAGGGCCAATGAACTTCCGTTTAATGAATGTGCAAACTGAATTTTTCCAGCCGCATCTTTAAATCGGCATTTCATTCTATAGGTTTGATATGATTGGAAATTAGAAACACTACTTACTTCTAGCCATCTCTGCTGCGCAGCACTATACACTTCAAAATCATAAGTAATGGCAGAAGCAAAGCCCATATCTCCTCCACATAATCTTAGAATACGATATTGTAAACCTAGGCTCACTAATAATTTTTCAACATGTGCGACCATTTCATTTAATACTTCATCACTTTTATCGGGATGTACAATTTGTATAATTTCTACTTTCTCAAATTGATGTACTCTATTTAATCCACGCACGTCTTTTCCAAAACTACCTGCCTCTCTTCTAAAGCAAGGAGAGTAAGCTGTCATTTGTAATGGCAACTCTGTCTCTTTCAAGACCACATCTCTATAAATATTGGTAACAGGTACTTCCGCTGTAGGAATTAAATAAAAATTATCTGCAGTGGCATGGTACATCTGTCCTTCTTTGTCGGGTAGTTGACCAGTGGCAAAAGCAGAAGCTTCATTCACCATAAAAGGAGGTAAATATTCTGTATACCCTGCAGCAATATTAAAATCTAAAAAATATTGTACCAAGGCTCTTTGAAATTTCGCACCCTTGCCAATATATAAAGGAAAACCACTACCCGTAATTTTAGAGCCCGTTTCAAAATCGACTAAATTGTATTTGCTAATTAAATCCCAATGTGCTTGGGCCCCTGCATGAAGTGTAGGTGTTTCACCTCCTTGCTTCACCAGTTCATTCTCTTCAGGCGTTTTTCCTTTGGGTACTAAGTCATGTGGCAGGTTAGGAAATTGAACAATGCTATTTTGTAATTGCAATTCCACCTCGGCCATCTTTATTTTAAGGGGATCTAATTGTGTCTTTAAACCCGCTACTTCATTTTTCAAGTTTTCAGCCTGCTCTTTTTCACCCTTGGCCATTAGCCCCCCAATTTCTTTGGAAGCCGCATTCACCTTGGCCTGCATTTCATCAAAAGAAGCTTGTAATTGCTTTCTTTCATCATCCATAGCAATCACGGTGTCTACCAAATCCAAATTAGCGAAATGCTTAATAGCCAATTTCTGCTTAGCTATTTCTTTGTTTTGGCGTAAAAAACTCACTTGTAACATCGGGTCAAATTTTAGCAAAGATAATCAAAGCATTGTACTACGCCTAGATATCCCCTACCTTTGCCTCATAAATTGAAAATGAGATATGGCCTCCATAAATGACGACTTTCAGACCAGGTGGTGGGATTTAGAGAAAAGACTGATGGACCGCTTCGGCAAGAAACCCGATGTAGAATCTATATTATTCCTCATTGGGCTTCAAGAAACGGGCTTTTTAATAGAAAAGATAAGTAAGGAACAGAAGCAGGACCTCATGCATGTGGCTATCTGTAAAATCCTCTCTAGCAGTGGCTATTATATGCTAGAGGGCCTGGACGAAGAGGGCTGGCCGCATTTTAAGCAATTAAAGGGTTTGCCTACGATGGACCTCATAGAACAGGAAGGATTTTTAAAAGACCATATTTTACTCTATTTTGATAACAATAGCTTCTAGCTCATTGGTTTTTTAGTGTTTTTTATGAATCTTTGCATCAATAAAAAATAAACTATGCAATTCCCAGCCGACTTACGTTACACAAAGGACCACGAATGGATTAAATTAGAAGGCAATACTGCCACTATTGGTATTACCGATTTCGCGCAAGGCGAACTGGGGGATATTGTATACATTGATATTAATACAGTAGGAAAAATGCTTTCTGCTGAAGCCGTATTCGGAACAGTTGAAGCCGTTAAAACAGTGAGTGATTTATTTTTACCAGTGTCGGGTACTATCTTAGAAGTAAACCCAGCATTAACTGCTCAACCAGAATTAGTGAACACCGATCCTTATGGTGCAGGTTGGATGGTGAAAGTAACTGTTGTTAATGTAGCTGATGTTGCAGCTTTATTAACCAGCGAGGCCTATAGTCAGTTGGTTCATTAATCCATTATGACAAATTCATTTAAAACTTTAGTTTGGGTCATTTTTGAATTTGTACTCATATTTATTTTATTAAGTATGCCTGCAGGAAATACACCTGGCGACGATTGGATTTCATACTTATTGCAATTGCCTTTTGCCGATAAAATAATTCATGTAGGATTATTCGGAAGCTTAGCCTTATCTATATTTTTTCATTTCGAACAGTATTCAAATGTTTCTTTTAGGTCAACAAGAACAAAGGCATTGTCATTAATTCTTTGCATAGTATTTGGAATTGGTATGGAATTTTATCAAAAGTATATTGTGCCTTCAAGAGGTTTTGAAGTAGGTGATATGTTAGCAGATGCCATCGGAGCCTTACTAGCACTGCCTTTTTTTAATGGGGTGAAACATTTTATACAACCAAAAGTGAAGTCAATATAAATGAGTATTGAAAAAGACATACAGCAAACGAATTTCAGAAATGAATTTCAAAAAATGAGTATCAATATCATTTATACAGCCAATTGGTTGAATGAGAAGATGGGCCAAATTTTAGCTACAGAAGATATTACCCAACAACAATATAATATTTTAAGAATTTTAAGAGGCAGCGATGCTCCTTTAAGTACTTTAAAAATTAGAGAGCGCATGCTAGACAAGATGAGCGACACCAGTAGAATTGTAGACCGCTTAATTGTAAAGGGCCTAGTAGAAAAAACAGCCTGCATAAAAGATAAAAGATTAGTAGATATCACTATTTCTAAAAAGGGTTTGCAATTATTAGAAAAATTAGACAGCTTGAATGAGCATATTGATTCTATATTAAAAGGGGTGACTGAAAAAGAGGCCCAAGCAATGAATCAGATTTTAGATAAACTTAGAGAACATAGCAATACTATATAAATTAAATAAGCAAATATGCGTTTTACATTGAGTATCCTATTTATAGGATTTTTTATTTTTACAAAAGCACAACCCGCATTAAATGATAAAAATGTTTTTGAATTTAGAGGGGTATGGGTTGCCACTGTTGAAAATATAGACTGGCCAAGTAAAAGAGGATTATCCAATCAAACGCAGAAAGAAGAATTTATAGCCATACTAGATAGGCATCAAAAAAATGGCATGAACGCAATTATTATGCAAGTGCGCCCTTCTGGTGATGCCTTTTATCCTTCTACCTTAGAGCCTTGGAGCGAATACCTTATGGGCACGCAGGGCCTACCTCCTAGCCCTTTTTATGACCCCTTAGAATTCATGATTCATGAAACGCATAAAAGAGGTATGGAGTTTCATGCATGGATAAATCCTTACCGCGCGGTATTCAATGTAAAAAGATCAAGCGTGGCCCCTAGTCATATTTCTAAAATACATCCTGAATGGTTTTTAACCTACGGAGATAAAAAATATTTTAACCCAGGACTTCCGCAAGTATGGCAACATACCAATCGTATTGTAAGAGACTTAGTGAGCAGGTATGATATTGATGCCATTCATATGGATGATTATTTTTATCCTTACCGTATTGCAGGTAAAGAATTTCCCGATGAAAAAGCCTACCAACAAAATAAAAGAGGCTTGTCCAAAGAAGATTGGAGAAGAAGTAATTGCGATACCATTGTTAAACAATTATACGCCACCATACACCAAATTAAACCAGGAGTTCAATTTGGTATTAGCCCCTTTGGAATTTGGCGCAATAAATCAAAAGATCCAAGAGGCAGTGAAACCAAGGGTGGTCAAACCAATTACGATGACTTATACGCAGATATTTTATTATGGCTAGAAAAAGGTTGGGTAGATTATATAGCGCCTCAAATTTATTGGGAGCACGGACACCCTTTAGCCAATTACGATACCATTATTGACTGGTGGAATCAAAATAGTTATGGTAAAAATTTATACATTGGTCATGGCATTTATAAAGCAGGTACTAATACTGCTTGGAGAGATAAAAATGAACTGCCTTATCAAATAAAAAGAGTCCGCGGTTTAAAGAATACTAGTGGTAGCGCCTATTACAGTAGTACTAGCTTTAAAAACAATATAAATAATTGGAACGATAGCTTGCAGCAAAACTATTATCAAAAGCCGGCCTTAATACCTACCATGCCTTGGCTAGTGCAATACAAAGTAGAAGCACCTATTATAAATAAGCAAAGTGCAAATAGCTATCAAATTCAAGTGAAATTGGTAAGCAGCATAAAGCAATATGCAGTTTTAGAAAGTACGAATAAGCAATTTTCGGTAGCTGCTATTCTAATGCCCGATACTAAAATAATTAATTTAAATACTTTAGGTATACAGAAAAAAAACAATGTACAATACTGGTTGGTAGCTATTGGAAAGCAAAATCAATTAAGTAGTTTAGTGGCGCTTAACTAATACTACATAATGCTAGACAAATGTAGACTCGACTAAACTATTCGTAGACGCGCTTTAATAAAGACTGTTCATTAGATTTAATAATTAATGGAACATGTTCCACTACTGTCATATCATTATCTAGTCCAAAGGCCTTTTGATCGCTTTGAGATAAATGCTTAATGTTAAAGTATACATCCATGATGAAGTCTTCTCTAATTGATAATTCATTTTCAATAGAGAAGAAACTTTCTATAATGACATAAGTAATATCAGTATGGAAGTCCTTACTTTTCAAGGATTCATATTTACTATAAATACCTAATTCCTGAGATTCATTTAATTCCTGCATCACTTTTTTAAAGCACAAATTCACACGGGGTTGAATTCTAAAACCTAATTTAAAATCAACACGCATTACCTTATCATCCACTAATTCTCGAATAGAATATTCCATTCCATAAGGAGAATCGGTTCTGTCAATATGCAAAAACCAATATATATCGGCGCGTTTTGGTTTTCTATTTAATATAGAATCAATGATACGGTGTTCAATTTCACGGTAGTTATTGGCCTTGGTCAAATACACTAAATGGGTAGCATATTTAGGCATATCCTTGTCAGCACTTAATTCGGACAATGGTTCTAGATAATCTTTCAATTTTACAAAGTCCAAATATCGATTGGTAATTTTTCTAGCTCTATGCCAAATTAACATCACAAAAATCATACTGAAAGAAAAAACAAAAGTAATAAGTGCTTCATGAATTTTCACCACATTCGCTACAAAAAAGGAAATTTCAACAATGGCAAAAACTAAAATGATAAATGCTACCACCCATCGATTCCACCTTCTTACATTTAACATGTAAAAATTAATTAAAACGGTGGTCATGATCATGGTAACAATAATAGAGAAACCATAAGCAGCAAGCATATGTTCACTCTTTCTAAAATAAAGCAGCATAGTTACGCAGCCCACCCAAAGAATTAAATTTAAACTAGGAATATAAATTTGACCTTTTTGATCTGTTGGAAATTTTACCGTCACCCTCGGCCAAAAATTTAAACTAATGGCCTCATTAATTAAAGTAAATGAACCACTAATCAAAGCCTGGCTTGCAATAATGGTGGCAATGGTGGCAATACCAATACCAATTAATAAAAACCAATGTGGCATAATTTCAAAAAACGGGTTAATACCATTTGATACAGTTCCCACATTATTTAATAACCAAGCCCCTTGTCCCATATAGCTCATTACTAAGGCAAATTTTACAAACATCCAGCTTACCTGAATATTTTTACGGCCGCAATGACCTAAGTCGCTATACAAAGCCTCGGCACCAGTAGTACACAAAAATACAGCGCCTAATATCCAAAACCCTTTCGGGTAGTTAATTAATAAATCAAGTCCATAATAAGGATTCAGTGATTTTAAAATAGAAATATTGCCTACTACCTGAATCAATCCTAAAATTGAAATCATGGAAAACCATATCAACATAATAGGACCAAATGCAAATCCAATAATTTTTGTACCAAAACGTTGAAAGAAAAAAAGTAAAGAGATGATGGTAAGTACAATACCAACTGTTAAGTTATTACCTGGTACAATAATTTTTTCTAAGCCTTTAATACCCGCCAACCCTTCAATAGCTGAAGACACAGACACGGGTGGTGTAATCATACCATCAGCAAGTAACATCGCAGCACCAATGATAGCGGGAATATAAATCCATTTTACATAACGACGAATCAGTGCAAACAAAGAAAAAATACCACCTTCACCACGGTTGTCTGCGCGCAGCGTTAATAATACATATTTAAAAGTAGTCTGTAAAGTAAGTGTCCAAAAAACACAAGAAATAGCACCGTAGATTAATTGTTCTGTAATTACTTTGTGATTAATGATGGTACTAAATACATACAAAGGAGAGGTTCCAATATCTCCGTAAATAATTCCTAAAGTAACTAATAAGCCTGCAACTGAGAACTTGTGGGTATGCCCATTGGTGGTATGTGCCATGAATCAAAGTAAATTGAGGACAAAGTTTATAAAAATAATAATTAGAAACAGCTAATTAGGCTAAGTATTTTAGAAATACTGCTATTTATTTTTATAAAGGCTTGTAAATACCCCATTTTGCTTCCACCGCTTTGAAACGAAAATCAAAAATTCCTTGAAGCTGCTTTTTAACCAAAATTACCTGGGCAATATCCCCTAAAAAGCCCAAAGGAATTTTATAATGCACAATATCTTCCATTTTCACCCCACCCTTTACCTCAGTAAAATGGTGTTGATGGTGCCACATGGTATAAGGACCGAAGCGCTGCTCGTCCACAAAATAGGCGCCCTCTTTTACATGGGTAATTTCTGTCATCCAATAAAGGGGTATGCCTAATAGAGGCTTGACAGTATATTCTATAATTTGGCCCGGGTACATTTTAGGGCCATGGTGCTTGCTAATTATATTAAAGCCCATTTTTTCAGGGGTAATTTTAGCAAGGTTGGCTGGGCTACTAAAAAAGTCCCAGGCTTCTTGTAGGGAAATAGGAATAAACTGCTCGGTATGGAGGCTATAAACTTTTGACATACAATAACAACAACTAAGTCTTGTTTTTGTTGTAATAATTCACCCTAAAGCCATTAATTTTATCCTATGATAACTAAGGCCGCCCAATTAAAGGCATTTGAAACCATTTACGAACACTTGAATGCCCAACAAAAGCTGGCCGTGGATACCATTGATGGTCCAGTGATGGTCATTGCAGGACCTGGTACGGGCAAGACCCAAATACTGGGCGCCCGCATTGGTAAAATACTTTTAGAAACAGATACCGCTCCTGAAAATATATTATGTTTAACCTATACCGATGCTGGTGCTATTGCCATGCGCAAAAGATTAGTGGGTTTTATTGGAGCCAGCGCTTATAAAGTGAATATTGCTACTTTTCATTCTTTTTGCAATGATATTATTCAAGATAATTTATACTTATTTGAAAAGCCCAGCCTAGATCCCATTTCTGAATTAGAAAAAATAGAGCTGCTTAAAAAACTAATTGACCAAT
>JBEIIN010000020.1:0-14146 GCA_040380795.1 Sediminibacterium sp.
AATCATAGTTCAAGCTATTACACCAGGTTTTGTAAATACAAAAATGACAAAAGATATTCCTCTAAATAAATTATCAAACTCCGCTGATCAAGTGGCAGAGGCCATTATGACTAAAACCAAAGGGTTTGAGGTTTATCCGAATCTATTTTGGTGGTGCATGTCAAAAATAATAAAATATGCGCCAGAGTTTATTATATCAAAATTATAAGCATTGCAAATAAATATAAATACAATCACTTACTGTTTATGTAATTTAATATGCATTTAAAGTTTCAAGCCACTCAAATTTTTACCGGAACCGAGCTTTTGGAGGACCAGCTGGTTTTAATCACCCAAAAGGACGGGACCATTGAAGCCTTGGTAGGGATTGAAGAGGCTGGGGAAGACATTCAAAGTTTTGAAGGCATACTTTGTCCAGGACTTATTAATGCACATTGTCATTTAGAGCTATCGCATATGAAGGGCATGATTGCTGCGCATTCAGGATTACAAGAATTTGTAAAACAAATTGTGGGTTTACGAAAAGTAGAGGATGGAATCATTCAAGAAGCCATAATTGCTGCAGAAAATGAAATGTATACTAATGGAATTGTAGCAGTAGGAGATATTTGCAATACACTTGATACACTTACTATAAAACAAAAACACAAATTAGCTTATTATTGTTTTGTGGAGTTATATGATTTAGATCCAACAAGGTCTGATGATAAAATAAATGCGGGATTAAAAATGCAGGAAGCTTTTGAACAAAATTGTATTCGTGCATCACTAGTGCCTCATGCCCCTTATTCGGTAAGTTTTAAATTATGGGAATTACTATCCAATTATTTTGGTGCGCATACTATTAGCATGCACAACCAAGAAACGATAGATGAAAATGAATTCTTTGAAAAAAAGACAGGTAGTTTTTTAGGCATGTACGAAAGAACCAAAGTATCGCTAGATTTTTTTGAAGCTACAGGACTCAGTAGTTTACAATCGGTGCTTCCTTATTTTAAAAAAGCAGCTAGCAGTATTTTAGTGCATAATAGTTTTACTAGTGCTTCTGATATTAAAGCTGTTCAAAAAGAAATGCCGCATAGCTTTTGGTGTTTATGCGCCAATGCGAATCAGTATATCGAACAAACCATGCCACCTATTGAACTACTTCGTGCAAATGGGGCTGAGATAGTAATAGGTACCGATAGTTATGCAAGTAATTGGTCTTTAAGTATTATAGATGAATTAAAAACTATTCAAAAACATCATCCATCCATTCCGCTAGCTGAAATGCTTAGCTGGGCTACCATCAATGGGGCACGTGCCTTACAAATGGAAAAAGGCTTGGGAAGTTTTGAAAAAGGAAAAAAGCCAGGACTGGTTTTAATTAAGGGTGCTGATACCAATGGCCTACTTTCAAAAGCAAGTACTGCTCAACGAATCATCTAATAATTCTTTCTAGTTACTAATACAAGTTCGGATAGTCTGTAATAATTCCATCCACCTTTAATTGAATCAAAGTATTTATTTCTTCTTTAGTATTCACCGTCCAAGGAATGACCTGAATATTTTTTTGATGGCAGTAGTCAATCATAGCCTGATTTACATATTTATATTCCGGACTATAAATAGTTGGCTGAAAACCTAGTAGCGCAATTTGCTTTTCAGCATTAGCGCAATCGGCTCCAAATACTAAATAAGCAGTTTTAATACTTGGGTATTTTTCATGCAGCACACGCAGTGGCCTTAGATCAAAACTTTGTAAACTTGTTCTATCTAAAATATTTTTATTTTGTAAAATACTTACCACTAATGCTACAAACTCATCGGGAGCTGGATGTTCAGTAATATCTTTACCCTCCACCGATTTTATCTCAATATTATAATTCATCTTTCTTCCTATGGTCTTCGACTTTTTTTCTACGCTATCTATTAAACTGCTAAGTGTTGGAATAGAAGCCGCTAATTTTTTTTGACCCTTAAAACCTGGATGTATTTTTAAACCCACATCATACTTTTCTAAAGCGGCATAATCCATTTGATAAATAATATTTTCATTCAGTTCGCTTGCTTTAATAAAACTTCCATCGGGTTTCGTCGTAATTAATGGATTTAAAATAGGATCATGTGAAACCACTACTTGTTTATCCTTGGTAATAGCTAAGTCCATTTCAAGGGTAGTAACCTTTGCATTATCCATTACCGCTAACATAGCAGCAATGGTATTTTCAGGCATTAAGCCCCTGCCGCCACGGTGCGCTTGATAGTCAATGGTATTTATGGTATTCATACGCTTATTTATTTGGGCGAAACTTTTGCCAATTGCTAATAATAAAATAGCCGTTACGATAATTTTAATTTTCATAAGTTATATTAGATTAAAGCTAAATAATTTTAGGAAATTCCAGTGTTAAATTATTATTTCAAAACCTATTATTATTTCAGCACCTCTTGTAAGATAGGTAGTGATTTTATTTCACTAAATTTTTTATAGTGCCAGCTTAAGGACAACTGAAACAGTTCCAATATTTTTTTTCTTTGAGTACCACTTAAGCTAATGCTATCTAAATCGTTGTAAAATTGGACTTGTAAAAAACTAGAGGCCGTTTGTGCTTCTAAGCCTTCTAAAAAATAAGGATGCGCAGGTACCTTCTCTACAAACTGTCCTTCACGTACATCTAATACTGAAGTAGTGGCGCTATATTTTCCTTGTAAGCCAAAGCCCATGGTTTGACTTAAATGAATTAAAAAATAAATAGGTAGGTTACCCACTAAACTAGGGCCGCCTTTATCTAATTGTTTAAAAGTATCTTCTATTAAATAAAATAATTCCGGATGGGGTTCGGGCTGCATGGTTTGTTGCAATACCTCTACAATATAAGTAGCTACTGCATTGCGTAGTATATCGGAATATACATTTTGATACACAAAATCCCAGCTCACGTCTTTCACCATTTGCAATTGCTTCATGGGTGAATGATATACTTCCATTTGTAAAATAGCGGCGGGCTGATAAAAAACGCCCTTGTTCGCGCCTTTTTTACTCGTGACCCTCACTCCTTTAACCATGTATTGTTGCACACCAAAAAGTTCGGTATAGGCCGTTAGGATAATACTCGTATCGCCATATTTAGTGACACGTAAAACAATACCCTTGGTGTTATGTAACATAATTATTTATCAGACACTCTTAAACTGTTGCAAAAAGCGCAAGTCGTTTTGAGAGTATAAACGTAAATCGTTTACTTGGTATTTTAATTGCGCAATTCTTTCTACGCCCATACCAAATGCAAAGCCAGTATATTTTTCAGGATCGATGTCAAAGTTTTTTAACACATTCGGATGCACCATACCACTGCCTAAAATTTCTACCCATCCTGTATGCTTGCAAATATTACATCCTTTACCACTACATATTTGACAGCTAATATCCATCTCTGCACTAGGTTCTGTAAAAGGAAAATAACTTGGACGGAACCTTACTTTTACATCCTTGCCAAACATTTCTTGTACGAAAAAATAAAGTGTTTGTTTTAAATCTGCAAAGCTTACATTTTCATCTATGTATAAACCTTCTACTTGATGAAAAAAACAATGTGCTCTTGCTGAAATAGTTTCATTGCGATACACGCGGCCCGGACAAATCACACGAATTGGTGGCTTCTGTGTTTCCATCACGCGCGCTTGCACACTAGAAGTATGTGTTCTTAATAACCATGCTGCATTTTCATCGGCGGCTTCTTGAACATAAAAAGTATCCTGCATATCACGCGCCGGATGATCGGCTGGTAAATTCATCGCACCAAAATTATGCCAATCATCTTCTATCTCGGGTCCTTCTGCAACAGCGAATCCTAATCTTTTAAAAATAGAAACCATTTGATTGCGCACTAAATTTAAAGGATGTCTTGTGCCCACAGTAAATTCATCACCCGGTAAACTTGTATCAATGTTAGCATCTAATGTAGATGTATCTCCTAATGCAGCCACTAAGGCTTCAAGTTTTTCTTCCGCGGCTACCTTGAAAGCATTTAGGATTTGTCCGAATTCCTTTTTCTGTTCATTAGACACCGATTTCATCTCCCCCATCATATTTTTCACCAAACCTTTGGTTCCCAAGTATTTAATTCGGAAGGCTTCCACCTCGGCGCTGGTGGTAGCGACCGTATTTTGGATTTCTTTAGTGATGGTTTCAATTTGTTGTATCAGTGGCTCCATGGTACGAAGATAAAATAAATCCTTACATTTGTTACTCGAGAAGTAATAAATACATGGAATACAATACAGCAAGAAGCTTAATGGGGATGAGAGAGTATGGACGTCACGTGCATAAGATGGTTGATCATTTGATGACCATTGAAGATCGTGCCAAAAGACAAGAGCAGGCGCAGGTAGTCATTGAACTAATGGGCTTTTTAACCCCTCAGTTAAAGAATGTTGAAGACTACAAGCATAAATTATGGGATCACCTGTTTTTTATGAGCAATTTCCAATTAGACGTGGACAGCCCTTATCCTATTCCTACTAAGGAAACCTATAAGCAGAAGCCCGATCCTATTCCTTATCCTAAGCGTAAAATCAAATATGCCCATTTAGGTAAAAACCTAGAATTGGTCATTGATAAAGCGATGGCAGAACAAGACCAAGAGAAAAAAGCTGGTTTTGCGCATGCTATTGCACATTACATGAAACTAGCTTATAGTAACTGGCATAAAGAATTAGTACAAGATGATACCATTAGAGGGGAGTTAAACGCCATTACCGGTGGTGAACTTGAATTTAGCAATACACCTTATATCAAACATCGCAATCAAAATTTTGAAAGAGATGAGTACCGTCCTGCTGCGGGTCGTTGGCAGGGCAATCGCAATAATAATAATCGCGGTGGACGCGGTCCAAGTGGACCAAGCGGTGGTGGCGGCGGACGCAACAACAATAACCGCAACTTTAAAAAGCGTTTTTAATTACCATGAGTTCATTTGAAGTCATAGGCGGAAAAGCACTTAAAGGAAATATTACACCCCAAGGTGCTAAAAACGAAGCCTTACAAATTTTATCTGCAGTGGTTTTAACAGCAGAACCTATTACCATTTCAAATATTCCAGACATTGTTGATGTGAATTTACTAATAGAATTATTAGAGGCAATGGGCGTAAGTGTTGAAAAATTAAAAGAAGGTGAATACCGTTTTCAAGCAGATAAAATTGATCCTAGTTATTTAGCCTCTGATGATTTTAAAACTAAGAGTGGAAGATTACGCGGTAGCGTTATGTTAGCAGGTCCCATTTTAGCAAGATTTAAAAAAGCTTATTTACCTAAACCAGGTGGAGATAAAATTGGAAGAAGAAGATTAGATACACATATTATTGGATTTGAGAAACTAGGTGCTACCTATGCTTATGATGAAAAGATAGCCTGCTTTACTTTAAGCGCAGATAAACTAGTGGGTACTTATATGTTATTAGAAGAGCCTTCCGTTACAGGAACAGCGAATATTTTAATGGCTTCCGTATTTGCAGAAGGTGTGACTACTATTTACAATGCAGCCTGTGAGCCTTATCTGCAGCAGCTTTGCTTGCTATTAAATAATATGGGTGCAAAAATTACAGGCATTGGTAGTAATTTATTACGCATTGAAGGCGTTACAAAATTAGGCACTGCCACGCATAGAATTTTACCAGACATGATTGAGATTGGTTCATTCATTGGACTAGCCGCCATGACCAAAAGTGAAATCACTATTAAAAATGCAGGGGTCGCACACTTAGGTATTATTCCAGATAAATTTCGTTTACTAGGAATTGATTTTACGATAAAAGGAGATGATATTTATATTCCGGCTCAAGATACTTATGAGATACAAACTTTTATGGATGGGGGTATCTTAACTATTTATGATAATCCTTGGCCAGGCTTTACACCTGATTTATTAAGTATTATTTTAGTCACAGCCATTCAAGCTAGAGGTAGTGTACTAATTCATCAAAAAATGTTTGAGAGCCGTTTATTTTTTACGGATAAATTAATTGATATGGGGGCACAAATTATTTTGTGTGATCCACACCGTGCAACCGTCATTGGATTAGCGCGTAAACATTCACTCAGAGGTATAACTATGAGTAGCCCTGATATTCGCGCTGGGCAAGCCTTACTGATTGCCGCATTAAGTGCAGAAGGAAAAAGCACCATTCAAAATATTGAACAAATAGACAGAGGCTATCAAAACATTGATGCCCGATTGCAAGCACTAGGAGCGCAAATACAAAGAATCTAAAACTTCGCTGGCGTACCTACCTTCGGTATACTCTTTTTAATAAAGACTCTTAGGTGATCATTGCTAGTCGCTAAATCATCTTTACGTAAATACATCATATGTCCACTGCGGTATCCTTCCCAAAACATTCTGTCTTGAATTTTTCCAGCAGGATCCATTTGCCACATATTATATTTAGCATTAAAATAATCGCAAGCACCATCATAATAACCCGATTGTACCAATAAATGTAAATAAGGATTTTGCATCATGGCTTGACGTAAGTCGTCGCCAGAATGGTTATTGGTATTATCCCATGGGAAGGTAGGGCCAAAAATATAATAGTTTAAATCGGTCTTATAGCCCAATTCATCTCTTAGATACATATTAATAGCGGGCGTGAAAGAATGTTCCCAAGAAGTAAGTTCTGCATTGTAATCGGGCTTATTTCCTGCATCCAATTTATCAATACCAATATAACGAGAGTCTAAACGACCCACTGTTTTTCCTTTATCGCGTAATAGTTCTTTCCAGAAGTAATCAAAAGGAATGGTCATACTATAACTCGTTACTTCTGTTTCACCAATACCAATATAACGTGATAATTTTTTAATAATTTCTTTTTTCTTATCTGCATTTAAAACACCGCCTTGTGCAATGGCTGGCATTAATTCATTCACTGTAAATGCTTCTACTTCTGGTAGAAAAGCAGTTAAGTCTTTGGATTGTAAATCGGTTGGTAATTTTTTATGATACCAGGCAGTAGCCGCCATATAAGGAACGCGCAAAGCAGCGCTGGCAGGGCCATCGCGCTTGATACCTAAATCGGTAGGTGATACTAATATCACACCATTTAAATACATCCAATGTCTGTTTTGTAATTCTAAAGACAAGCCAGATACACGCGTTGTGCCATAACTTTCTCCAATTAAATATTTAGGAGAAGCCCAACGCTTATTTCTTCCTACAAAAGTATTAATCCAATCAGCTAAATATTTTATATCGGCGTTCACCCCAAAAAATTTAGAAGTAGGTACCGACTTATCTAAAATACGAGAGAAGCCTGTGTTCACAGGATCGATGTATACAATATCTGCAACATCAATAATGGAATTAGTATTTTCTTCAAAACCATAAGGTTGAATAGGATAGCCTTCATCATCAATTTTTAATTTTCTAGGACTAGTATATCCTAAGTGCATCCATACACTTGCTGTACCTGGACCACCGTTAAAAGAAATGACTAGTGGACGCTCATCTCTATTCGTCACATCGGTACGCTCATAGTATACATAAAATAAACCGGCTATTGCCTTTCCTTCATCATCCCAAACAGGCATGGTGCCAGTTACCACTCTATAAGGTACTTTTTGTCCTTTAATATTTACCTCTCCTTTATTTTCAGTTTTAGCTTCTAAAGAAAGTTCTCTTTTAAAGCTCGGATTTTTATCTTCGACTTTAGCGGCTGGTTTAGCAGCTGATTCTTCTGCAGGTCTTTGTGCTTGCGCTAAAAAAGCAAGTAGGACTAGTAAGTAGGTAAATAGTTGTTTTTGCATAAGGCTATTATTAGTTAGAATTCGTTTTTTCTACTGCTAAATATACATCATAATTAGATTTTTGGTAGCCCCCAGTATAATTATTTATTTAGGTAGTATTTGTGTAATTTAGAGCGAAGAAAAACTACACCGATTAAACCATAAAGGATGTCTGAAGCCCTCCATAAAGTCATTATTTTAACCGCTCCTTCTGGCGCAGGAAAAACATCCATTGCGGCTTATTTATTAAAGCAAATGCCGCAGTTATCTTTTTCGGTATCTGCCACCACAAGAGCACCAAGAGGCAATGAAAAAGACGGTGTGGAATATCATTTTATTTCTTTGGCAAAATTTGAAGGGCATATCTATCAAAATGATTTTTTAGAATATGAGATGGTATATGAAGGCGTTTATTATGGTACCTTACAATCGGAGTTAACGCGTATTTGGAATCTAGGAAAAATTCCTGTTTTAGATATTGATGTCAAAGGTGCGATTAGGGTTCAAAAGCAAATAGGCGCTAATTGTTTATCTATTTTTATTATGCCGCCCTCTATTAATATTTTAAAAGAGCGATTAGAAAATAGAAAAACAGAAACCCCCGAGAGTTTAGAAATGCGTTTAGATAAAGCAGCTTATGAAATAAGTTTTAGTAACCAGTTTAATGCCATCATTGAAAATAATGATTTAGCCTTAGCTTGTAATGAAACCGAAAAACTAATTACCACTTTTTTACAAAAATAATTTTCGATAGTACTTATTCAATTTTATTATAAACTTTTAAATAAATAAATTATGTCATTACAAGGAAAAACCGTTTTTATCACAGGCGGTAGCAGAGGCATTGGAAAAGCAATGGCTTTAAAACTAGCTGCAGCAGGTGCTAATATTGTCATTGCTGCAAAGTCGGTAGAAGAAGACCCGCGCTTAGGAGGTACTATTTTTACAGCTGCTGCTGAAGTAGAAGCCTTAGGGGTAAAGGCTTTAGCCGTGCAAGTAGATATTAGGGACGAAGCGCAAATTGCTAATGCGGTGAAATTGACAGTAGAAAAATTCGGAGGCATTGATATATTAATTAATAATGCAAGTGCCATTCAATTAACCGATACCGCCAGCACGCCTAGTAAGCGATTTGATTTAATGCATAGCATTAATGTACGTGGTACTTTTTTAATGGTTCAACATGCGCTACCTTATTTAAGAAAATCGACGCATGCACATATTTTAACTTTATCACCTCCCATTAATTTAGCACCAAAATGGTTAGGACCACATGTAGCTTATACGATTTCAAAATACGATATGAGTATGATGACCTTGGGTTGGGCAGAAGAATTTAAAAACGACAATATTGCTTGTAATTCTTTATGGCCTAGGACCACTATTGATACTGCAGCTGTTCGTAATTTATTAGGCGGACAAGCATTGGCCGATATGAGTAGAACCACCGATATTATTGCAGATGCAGCCTTCTATATTTTAAGTAAAGAAAAATTAGCCTACAGCGGAAAATTATTTACCGATGAAGAGGTGTTAGCCGCAGAAGGTATCACCGACTTAGCACATTATTCAGTAGTGCCTGGTGCTAAATTATTTTACGATCTATTTTTATAATATTTAAAAGTACTTTATTAATTATTTCAATTTAATGAATCATTTATGAAACGAATTTTGATCTTGGCATGCGTGCTACTTAGTGTACAAGCAATAGCGCAGAAGAAAACTAAAATAGACCCTGCGACTCAAAAAGTGAATGCGAATAAAGAAGCTGCACTAGTAGCTTTAAGCAATGCTTATGAAGCAGATAAAAAAACAGCCTTGCAAATATGGGAATATGCAGAAGTGGGTTATAAAGAAGTAAAGAGTGCTGCACTACATGTTCAACATTTAAAAGATGCTGGTTTCACTGTTGAAACCGGTGTTGCGGGTATTCCCACTGCATTTGTGGCCACATATGGTACAGGCAGTCCTGCCATTGGTATATTAGCCGAGTATGATGCCTTACCTGGGATCAATCAATCTACATCATCTGAAAGAGATCCGATTGTAGGAAAAAACGCTGGCCATGCCTGTGGACACCATTTGTTTGGGACAGCAAGTGTCTCTGCTGGTATTGCCATTAAGGACTTAATTGCTGCTGGTAAATTAAAAGGTACTATTAAAGTTTTTGGAACACCTGCTGAAGAAGGCGGAAGTGGTAAAGTGTTTTTAGTAAGAGCCGGCCTATTCAATAATTTAGATGCGGTAATTCACTGGCATCCTGATGATGCAAACGCAATAACGACAACTAGTGCCTTAGCGAACAAGTCTGCTAAGTTTAAATTTTATGGTATTTCAGCACATGCTGCCGCTGCACCAGACCAAGGCAGATCTGCATTAGACGCTGTAGAGGCCATGGATAATATGGTAAACATGATGCGTGAACATATTCCTCAAGAAACTAGAATTCATTATGTGATCACTAATGGTGGTAAAGCGCCTAATGTGATTCCTGATTTTGCAGAAGTATATTATTATGTACGTCATCCAAAACGAAAAGACGTTGTTGAAATTTTTGATAGAGTGGTGAAAGCAGCAGAAGGTGCCGCTTTAGGAACTGGAACAACTATGAAATACGATATCATTGGTGGTACGCATGACTTATTAATTAATAAGGCCCTTGCAGAAACAATGCAATCCAATTTAGATAAAGTGGGAGGTGTTAATTATACAGAAGCTGAAATTGCTTTTGCTAAAAAATTACAACCAACAATGGTAGCTCCGGTAGATATCACAACT
Source organism: Sediminibacterium sp. (assembly GCA_040380795.1). Taxonomy (GTDB): domain Bacteria; phylum Bacteroidota; class Bacteroidia; order Chitinophagales; family Chitinophagaceae; genus Sediminibacterium. Next base: position 10,546 of record JBEIIN010000020.1, read on the forward strand.
GCTGCTCAAGTAAAACCATTGACTTATATCAATGAAGGCAATAGTGGTTCTACCGATGTAGGTGATGTTAGCTATGCCTTACCTACTGTGGGTTTACGCGCAGCGACATGGGTTCCAGGTACTGCTGCACATAGCTGGCAAGCGGTGGCTGCTGGTGGAACTGAAATTGGTACAAAAGGAATGTTAGTAGCAAGTAAAACAATGGCACTAACTGCTATTGATTTAATGAGTAATCCAGTATTACTTGCAAAAGCAATGGAAGAATTTGTTAAATCTAAAGGAGATTATAAATACAAAGCGCTTCTAGGTGATATAAAACCAGCGTTGAATTACCGCGACTAGTCAGTATTGGCTTCGGGGCGCATTTGAGGAAAGAACAACACATCTTGAATAGAAGGTTGGTTCAACATCATCATGCATAATCTATCTATACCGATGCCAATACCAGAAGTAGGTGGCATACCATATTCTAGGGCTCTTAAAAAGTCGTTGTCAATAAACATAGCCTCATCATCGCCACGCTCCATTAAGCCTAATTGCTCTTCAAAACGCTTGCGCTGATCAATTGGGTCGTTTAACTCCGTGTAAGCGTTTGCTAATTCTTTACCATTCACCATTAATTCAAAACGCTCTACTAAGCCTTCCTTGCTACGATGCTTTTTAGTAAGCGGACTCATTTCAATAGGATAGTCAATAATAAAAGTAGGCTGTATGTATTTAGGCTCACTAGTCGATCCAAAAATTTCATCTATTAATTTACCCTTACCAATAGTAGGTGCTACATCAATATGTAATTTTTTACAAACCTCTCTTAGGGCGGCTTCATCCATACCAGTAATATCTATGCCTGTATTTTCTTGAATGGCTTCTATAATACTTATGCGTCTATAAGGTGCTTTAAAATTTATCGTTTTATCGCCCACTGTTAATTCAGTTTTGCCGTGTAAGGTCATCGCAATTTTTTCAAATAGTTGCTCTGTTATTTCCATCATCCAGAAATAATCTTTGTAAGCGGTATACCATTCTAAAACAGTAAACTCTGGATTATGCGTACGGTCCATTCCTTCGTTTCTAAAGTTTCTACTAAACTCATATACCCATTCAAATCCACCTACTATTAATCTTTTCAAATACAATTCATTGGCAATACGTAAATAAAATGGAACATCTAATGCATTATGATGTGTTGCGAAAGGCCTTGCTGCAGCGCCTCCTGGGATAGCTTGTAGTACAGGCGTATCTACTTCTAAAGCCCCTCTTGTATTTAAGAATTCACGAATAGTGGTCATAAGTAAAGTACGCTTTGCAAAAGTTTCTTTTACAGAAGGATTAATGATTAAATCGGCATAGCGTTGACGATATCTAAATTCAGGGTCCGTCACTGCATCAAATACATTTCCTTCCTCATCTCTTTTCACTACCGGAAGTGGCTTTAAAGATTTTGCCAATAAAGTAACGGTGCTTGAATGTACCGATGTCTCTCCTGTTTTTGTAATAAATACATAACCCGTTGATCCAATAATATCTCCTAGGTCCATTCCATTTTTAGTAATCGCATCCCAATAAGATTTGTCTTCGCCCGGGCAAATTTCATCTCTTTTAATATAGAGTTGTAAAATGCCCTTATCATCTTGAATTTTAACAAACATTACCTTGCCCTTATCATTCACACTCATAATTCTACCCGCTACACAAACAGCAGCATATTGTTCCTTATTTTCTTCGGTATAGTTTTCCTTAATATCATTAGAATAATGAGAAACAGGATATAAAGGAGCAGGGTATGGATTGATACCAGCCGCCTCTAAATGGGCTAATTTTTCACGTCTTATAATTTCCTGTTCTGATAGCGTTTGACTCATTGATGTTATATTATTAGTGCAAAAGTAAAACTTAGCAGTCAATTAACGAAAGAAGCCTTCTTGAACATCTTGATGGCTTAAACTAATTAGATCGCTTGGCTGCATGTCCTTTATAGTGAAACTGCCTATTTGGGAGCGAATTAATCTAAGTACGGGGAAATTTACTGCAGCAAACATTTTGCGTACCTGTCAATTCTTACCTTCTGTAAGTTCAATCTGGGCCCAGGAGGTAGGGATGTTTTTTCTAAATCGAATGGGCGGGTTTCTTTCAGGAACTGCAATATTGGCCTCTAACAGACTTAATAGAGCAGGCTGGCTTTGATACTTAATACCATTCACATTAATAGATACCCCCTTAGCGAGCTGCTCAATAGCCTCTATAGTAATATTGCCTTCCACTTGTACCCAGTAAGTTCTTTTATGTTCAAAGCTTGGATGCAATAGTTGATGATTCATTTTAGTATCGTTCGTTAAAAACAATAATCCTTCACTATCATAATCTAATCTGCCAACAGGATAAACATCTTTAGCAACATCCATGATATCCTTCAAACATAATTTATTATCTGTCGAAGTGAACTGCGACAAAACTTGAAAGGGTTTATATAATAAATAGTAGTCGCTCAAAGTAGTAGTTCTTTTAATAACAAAGTCCCCCTGAATGCTCAAGAGGACCTCGTATATAGATGGGTTAGTAAGTACGGGAATCAGATTCCCTTCACAATATTAAATATACTTTTTTCTAATTCAAAAAATATTTTAAACAAATTTATTGACGTTATCCACAAATGGGCACAATTGACTATACATAAAAATTAAATTATTGAATGATTTATTGAAGTTTATAAAAATATTTTCTTTGCTAATTTTTTTAATTAATGGCTGAAACATTGATGAATAAAGGATTTCAGAAGATGCTATTTTTATATCCTACCCATGATTATTTTACTTTTATTCTAAGATTATTATAAAATAAGGGCCTATATTTATAGAGAAATACGTGAAAAAGATTTTTTTACAAAAAAGGGGTATTACCTTTGATTTAGGCCAAAAACATACTTATGAAGCTTTCTACACCCATTTCGGTTAAATGGTTATCAACCCTAACCTCCTCTGAATTAATAGGTAATACCTCTTTAGAAATTACTGGAGTGAATGAAATTCATCAAGTAGAAAGCGGTGATATTGTATTTGTGGATCATCCAAAATATTATGATACTTGCTTACATAGTGCGGCTACTTGTATCATTATTAATAATAAAGAGGTGACCATACCAGCAGGTAAGGCATTATTATATTGCGAAGACCCTTTTGAAGCCTATATAAAAATTGTCCAGCATTTTAAACCCTTACAAATAAGCGATAGAGCAATACATGAAACTGCAATCATTGATGAGAATACTGTTATAATGCCCCATGTATTTATAGGTGCAAATGTGATTATTGGAAAAAATTGCTTGATTTACCCTAACGTAAGCATATTAGCAGACACCATTATTGGAGATGATGTAATTATACAAGCAAATACAGTTATTGGTAGCGATGCCTTTTATTATAACTCTAAAAAGAACCGTGCCGCCTGGTATAAAAAATTACTAAGCTGCGGCAGGGTGATTATTGAAAATAAGGTAGAAATAGGGGCCTGCTGTACCGTGGATAGAGGCGTGAGTGGAGACACTATTATAGGTATGGGCACCAAAATTGACAATATGGTACATATTGGACATGATACCCAAATT
>JBEIIN010000021.1:0-14075 GCA_040380795.1 Sediminibacterium sp.
GGGAAGAGTATTATGCATTTAATGTTCTCTCTACTATTTTATCTGGAGGAGCTTCTTCTAGAATGAATAAGACCTTGGTAGATTCAAAACAATTAGCAGTAGCGGCGCAATCAGTTCCATTTTTCAATGAAGACGATGGTTTATTTATTGCATTAACTATTGCCAATATGGGCGTTAAAGTAGAAACTTTAGAAGCAAGTATGGATAGTGTAGTTAATGAATTAAAGTTAGGTCTTGTGGGAGAGCGTGAATTTCAAAAAGTGAAAAACCAAATTACCACTGACTTAGTAGATAGTAAGGCTACGATGGCAGGTATTGCAGAAAGCTTAGCCAATAATGAAGTATATTTTGGTGATGCAAATTTAATTAATACCGAACTAGAGAAATACAATAAAGTAACTAGAGAAGATGTCTTGAAAGTTGCTAAAAAATATTTGAATAAAGACAGCAGGGTAGTACTTCATTATTTACCAAAAGAAAAAACAACTAAATAAGTAAGACTATTCAAAGAGTCAAAAAATAATTTTATGAAAAAATATATATACAGCGTTTTATTATGTTTGCCATTCTTTTCAATGGCACAAACAGTGGATAGAACTAAGTCTCCTGCGCCAGGCAAGGCACCATTAATACAAGTGGCTAGCCCAGTTAAATTTACTTTAGCGAATGGCTTGCAAGTTTTTGTAGTAAAAAATACAAAATTACCGAAAGTCACTGCTACATTGGCTTTAGATGTAGAGGGATTCATAGAAGGTGATAAGGCAGGCATGGCCGATATGTCAGGGCAACTTCTTAAAAGAGGAACTGCTACTAAGTCAAAAGCTGAATTAGATGAAGCGGTTGAATTTTTAGGAGGTAGTTTATTTACTTCTAGTAGTTCCGCTTCAGCAAGTTCTTTAAAAAATAACTTCCCTAAATTAATGGAGTTAATGGCGGAAGTCATTTTACGCCCAGCTTTATCTAGTGATGAATTAGAGAAAGTAAGAAAGCAAACTATTTCTGGAATTGAATCAAATAAGGACGAGCCAGACGCTATTTCTAATAATGTCATGAAGAAATTAGTATACGGAGCGAACCATGCATTTGGTGAAATTACCACAACTAAAACAGTGAATGCTGTAAAAGTAGAGGACGTAAAAAACTTTATCAAAACCTATTGGATACCTAATAATGCGTATTTAATATTTGTAGGAGATATTGATCCGGCCAACGCCAAGGCGCTTGCTGAAAAGAATTTTGGTTCTTGGGCTAAGGGAGTGTATACAAGACCTGTCTATGAGAAGCCAGCTATTCCTGCTACAACCTATGTAGCTATTGTAGATAGACCAGCCTCTGTTCAAAGCGTGGTAGCTATTGCTACTACTGTTAATTTAACAAAAGGATCACCTAATGATATCCCTTCTAATGTGATGAACAATATTTTAGGTGGTGGTTTCTCTGGAAGACTATTTGCCAACTTACGTGAGAAGCATGCATTTACTTATGGTGCTTATTCATCTATCTCTCCAAGTAAACAAATAGGTATGTTTAGTGCAGAAGCTTCTGTTAGAAATGAAAAAACAGATAGCTCTATTCAAGAAATTTTAAACGAATTAAATATTATTCGTAATACTAAAGTAGGTGATACAGAATTAAGTCGTATGAAGAATTATTTAGCGGGTGGCTTTGCGCGTTCTTTAGAAAGCCCTAGTACTATTGCTAATTTTGCTTTATCTATTGCCGTAAATAATTTACCTGCGGACTATTACCAAAAATACTTAACCAATTTAGCAGCAGTAGATGCTCAAAAAGTACAAGATGTGGCCACTGCTTTATTGAACCCTGCTAAAATGCATATTGTAATTGTAGGTAATGCCAAACAAATTGCTAAAGGCTTAGAAAAATATGGTCCTATAAAGTATTTTGATATTGAGGGTAACGAGGTAGCTGCGCCAACTGAGGTAAAAGCAGATGCTAGTTTAACACCTACTGCTTTAATGGAAAAAGCTATTGCTGCCATTGGTTCAAAAGAAGCTTTAGACAATGTCAAAGATGTTCAATTAAAAGGAACAGCTAATCTAATGGGCCAGTCTTTAGAAATGAAACAAACTATTGTAATGCCAGGTAATTCTGTAACCACCATGTCAATGGGTGGCATGGCCATTATGAGACAAGCAGTAGTGAATGGTAAATACTCTGTTGCACAACAAGGGCAGGAAGCACCCATGACTGATGATTTAAAAGAAGGTCTTGATGAATCTGCTACCCTTGTACCAGAGCAGTTATACCTTACAAAAGGGTATGGCTTAAAAATTGTAGGTGCAGAAAAAGTAGATGGTAAAGAAGCCATTGATGTTGAAGTAACCACACCTTCTAAAAAAGTGTCACACCGTTTTTACGATGCTAAAACTTTCTTATTAGTGAAGACTTCAAAATCGGAAGAAGTACCAGGAAGAGGTACCATGACGCAACAACAATTTTACAGTGGCTATCAAACTGTGAATGGCGTTCAAATTTCTTCAGAGCAACTTATCGATATGGGTCAAATGAAAATAAATATTAAGTACTCAGATATTAAATTAAATCAAGGATTAAAGACAACCGATTTAAAATAGGGTAATGTATTTTATAAAAAAAGCCATCCGCAAGGATGGCTTTTTTTATATCAATGCGTTAATATTAGAATCTTATTCCGTAACCAATATTAAATACTAATTGGTTAGCAGTTAAACTAGCATAAGTATTAGGCTTATCATTTAAACGGTAAGGGAAGACAGCATCTTTAGTGCTTGAGCTAACAATAGTAAAGTCAATAAAGTTTCTATTGGTTCTATATCCAATACCACCACTCAATACCATGCGAGAAGCTTTAAGTGTTTCATCTTTGTAAGGAGAGCCATAATAAGCAGCACCGCCTCTTATCATCCAGTTGCTACTTAACTTTATTTCAGAACCTAATTTAAAATTAATATTATTTTTATAAGCATCTTTAATTACGCTATTAATTAAATTATAATAGTCGCTAGTTGCTTTGTCGTAGTCATTGGAATAAAAACGAGTTCCTGCATAGTTTACAACCTCTAAATCGGCAGCAATAAAACCAAGTGGTTGTGATGGTTTACTTGGAGAAGCAAAAAAGTAGCTTGTGCTAAATATTGCTTTAGTAGGAGTAGATATTGTATATTCTCTTGTACCAGCATAGCCATTATTCAAATCGTCTGAACTAACTGACTGCATACCTGCATACTTTTCAGTATTGGTGGACATACTAGCACTCATTTGATCTCTAAATGAAATGACTTGAGGCGTATGTAAGGTAAAGCCCACTCTTAAAAAAGGTTCAGGCTTATATATAATACCCAACTTAGCTCCTAAACCCCAACCTCTCGAAGAAAAATTTTCATCTAAAACAAAGCCTGCAAAATTATTATCAGGATTAGAAGTGGCATCTAATTCAGAATAAGTAAGGCTTTTAGTATAATTAATCATAGGCAAAACTAAACTAGCTCCTAGGTATAATTTATCGTCCATATTGCCACCCCAACCAAAGGCTAATTCATCATAGCTGCCTGTAGTATGTGCATTATAAGCTTGGTTTACGCCTGAAGAAATAGGCACTAAACTTTGGTAGCCATTAACATTACCTCTTGCATCTGCAGTCGTATCTACTAAATAAGTTCTAAAAGCTAGAGAGCTTCCAAAAATATAATTACTCAAGGCTGCATTAGAATCGGCCTGGTCGCCCACTAATTCTTCTAAATATTTTTCAGATAAACTGCTAAAATTATTTTTACCACCAAAACTAGAGTGGTTATTGAAATTCGCAACTTGATTATAGGTAATAGAAAAAGCAGTACTAGTCCAGTTATTTCTTTTTTGTCCATCCGCAAAAACCATACCCACCGATCCAAAATTAGATCTAGAATTTGTATTGGAAGAACTTGTACCTCTATAGTTAAAATTATTAGTTTGCACTAAGAATTTTGGGGTTAATAAAAGCTCACTTGATTTATAAAAACCAAGGCCGGCTGGATTAATATGATTAGATGATAAATCACCTCCTAAAGAACCCATGGCTCCTCCTAATGCATTGCTTCTAGCCGTTCCATTGGGTGCAAACCAAGATAGGCGAAGTCCATCTTCAGGTTCTTGTGCATACATGGTTAAACTAGATCCCATTAATATTAAAAAAAATAATTTCTTCATAATTGATACTTTGATTATTAAAAAACTTGCTACTAAAACTTACTACAAAAAAATACTAGATAATAGAATTGGCTTATGGAATTCTTGAAGCACGTGGGCTGCTTGAAGACATACCACTGCTATTAAAGCCACCACTTCTTCCACCTGCATTACTACTGCTATTGCTTTGGAAACTTGTTTTGTTACTATTGTTGCTATTGCTTTGATTTTGATTACCGCCATTGTAGTTATTGTTATTAGAAAAATAACGAGCAGGACGATCATAGCTATTTGCGTAATTGGTATTGCTATTATTAGTAACAACACGTTTCATTAAGTTTCCAAAATTGCTATTTAATGTTGGGTTACTAGTATATCTTGTATTACCCGTAGTAGTGTTGAGACTATTATTAGTATTGTTATAACCACGGTTATTTCGATAGGCATTAATAGAAGAAGGGCTTGATCTTACTGCGCTTGGAGATTGATAAGGTCTTCCTCCATTATTTACAAAACCACCGCCATAATAAATTGGCATGTATGGATTCCAATATCCTGCAAAGTAAGGGTTCCAGCCACCCCAACCACCTAATCCTCCACCCCAGCCACCCCAACCACCGAATCCTCCACCCCAGCCACCCCAACCACCGAATCCTCCACCCCAACCACCGAATCCTCCACCCCAACCACCGAATCCTCCGCCCCAACCACCGAATCCTCCACCCCAGAATGGGTCAAAACCCCATCCACCAAATCCTCCGCCCCATCCACCGAATCTTCCGCCCCATCCACCAAATCCTCCGCCCCAGAATGGGTCAAAACCCCAACCACCAAGTCCACCAGCCCATCCGCCAAGTCCACCGCCCCAACCCATTCCAAATCCCATATTAAATCTTGGGTTGTTCCAATAACCAAAATCGTCAATGGCTGACCAGCGGTTTCTGTTGGCCACTTTTAATCTTAAAAAACGGTCGTCTTGATAGTTTTGGTATTCTTGATATTCTTCATCTTGCGCCATTCCATTTTCTGCTTTTTCAATAGCCACTAATTTTTCCGCGCTCACTACTTTTTTGTTAGGGGTATAGTATAAATCATCGGTAGCAACAGTTGTGCTTTGTTGTAAACTTGTACAGCTGGTACCAAAAAAACTAAAAGCCACTATGCCAATGGCTATTAGCCTTAAATAAGTGTTAGTTTTTTGAGTCTTCATTTTCGTAAGTTTTAGGTTTTTATATGCCCCTTAATTAGCATACATTTGCTAGTATAAAGGTACTGAAAAATAAAATATAGAGCGTTTTTCGTACTTGAATTTATTACTATATAAATTGTTAAGATTTTTACGATGGCAAAGGAACTAACTACAAGGGCCCAAGACTATTCTCAATGGTATAATGACTTAGTCATTAAAGGTGAACTTGCTGACTATAGCGCAGTTAGAGGATGTATGGTCATTAAGCCTTATGGTTATGCTTTATGGGAAAATATGCGCGATGTCTTAGACAAAATGTTCAAAGACACTGGTCACCAAAATGCCTACTTCCCATTATTTGTCCCTAAATCACTTTTTGAGGCGGAAGAAAAAAATGCAGAAGGCTTTGCCAAAGAATGTGCTGTGGTTACTCATTACCGTTTAATTGCCGATCCTAATAATAAAGGAAAATTGATGGTCGATCCGGAAGCGAAATTAGAAGAAGAATTAATTGTGCGTCCAACTAGTGAAGCCATTATTTGGAATACTTATAAAACTTGGATTCAGTCCTATCGTGATTTACCCATTTTAGTGAATCAATGGGCGAATGTAGTAAGATGGGAAATGCGTACACGTTTATTTTTACGCACTGCTGAATTTTTATGGCAGGAAGGACATACTGCACATGCGACTGCGGTCGAAGCTATTGCAGAAACAAAACAAATGTTGAATGTATATGCTGACTTCGTAGAAAATTGGATGGCAGTGCCTGTATTAAAAGGAGTCAAAACAGCTAATGAGCGTTTTGCAGGCGCAGAAGAGACTTATTGTATAGAAGCTTTGATGCAGGATGGAAAAGCATTGCAAGCAGGTACTTCCCATTTCTTAGGACAAAATTTTGCGAAAGCATTTGATGTAAAGTTTAGCGATCAAAATAACAAACAAGAATATGTTTGGGCTACAAGCTGGGGTGTAAGTACAAGATTAATTGGAGGCCTTGTGATGACACATAGCGATGATGAAGGTTTAGTATTACCTCCACGCATTGCACCTATTCAAGTAGTTATTGTTCCTATATATAAAGGAGAGGAACAAAAGCAAGTATTGGATGAGAAAGTGGGAGAGGTGGTGAAATCCTTTAAGGCAGCTGGTATTAGAGTGAAGTATGATAATTCAGATCATGCAAGACCAGGATGGAAATTTGCAGAGTATGAATTAAAAGGAGTGCCTATTAGAATTGCCATTGGTGCACGCGATTTAGAAAACAAACAAGTAGAATTAGCGCGTCGTGATACGAAAGAAAAATCTGCTGTGCCTATGGAAGGCTTAACGCAAACCGTTGAAAATTTATTAGTAGAAATACAAAATAATTTATTTGAGCGTGCTAAAAAATACCGCGACGAACATATTACGAAAGTAGATACTTGGGATGAATTCATGCAAGTCTTAGACACCAAGGGAGGTTTTATTTCCGCACATTGGGATGGAACTGCAGAAACAGAAGATAAAATTAAAGAATTAGCCAAAGCCACTATTCGTTGTATACCTTTAGACAATCCATTAGAAAATGGGAAATGTGTTTTAACAGGTAATGCATCTACGCAACGTGTTTTATTTGCAAGGGCTTATTAATTTAAGTTTCCCTAAATAATTTATCTTATAAGTTTCCCTAATTATTTTTTCTAATAAGTTTTTAAACTCAATGAAACAAAAACCAATACCTGATGCGCTTATGCCTTATTTAGAAGGCAAGGTATTGTTAATTGATAAACCTATTGGTTGGACTTCTTTTGATATCGTAAAAAAAGTACGCAACTTAACCAGGGTAATAAAAGTGGGCCATGCAGGCACTTTAGATCCCTTAGCTACTGGGCTTCTTATAGTTTGCACAGGCAAGTATACTAAATCTATAGATGGCTATATGGGTATGCAAAAAGAATATACTGGCACTATGGTTTTAGGGGCTACTACACCTACCTACGATTTAGAATCGGAGCCTGAAAATTTTAAAAGCACGGAAGCATTAACAACTGATGCGATTCAAAAAGCAACAATGCCTTTCATTGGTGAAATTTTTCAAATGCCACCGCAGCATTCAGCTATTAAAAAAGATGGCAGAAGATTATATGAATCGGCAAGATTAGGTATTGAAGTAAAAGTTGATCCTAGAAAAGTAACCATAGAAAGTTTTGAAATTACTAAAATTGATTTACCTCAAGTTGAATTTAAGGTGGTTTGTTCTACGGGTACTTATATAAGGAGTTTAGTTAAAGATTTTGGAGAAGCTTTGCAAGTAGGCGCATATATGAGTGCACTTCGAAGAACGCGTATTGGAGAATTTAATATAGAAGATGCCAGGCTATGGCAGGATCTAGAAGCAGAAGTACATGCTTTATTGGAAGCATAATATTGAAATATAATATTGAAAGGAAAATATTAGAAGGGTAGTCCAATACCAAATTGCAACGCGTAATTATTTACTTTAACGCCATTGGGTTTTACCTCGGCCCATTTCAAATTTCGAATATCTAACCAGCCGTCATTTTGTAATCGGGTAGGGTCTTTCATTTTAAGTGCGTAATCAACTCTAATTATAAAGTAATTAAAATCCATTCTTATACCTGTTCCTACTGCGACCGCAATATCTTTATATAATTTATTAAATTTAAAACCAGCAGCAGGATCGAGTTCAATGTCTCTAATGTTCCAAATATTTCCTATATCAGTATACACGGCCGATCCAATTTTATAAGAGCCCCATTGGAATAAAGGGAAGCGATATTCTAAGTTAGCTTCTAATTGGAAATCACCAAACCTGTCAAAGCTCTGGCTTTTTAAGCTGGTATCATAAAACTGCGAACCACCTAATCCTAATTGTCTTAAACCCCAAGCACGCATACTATAAGGGCCACCTGCTGTGAATTGTTTAAAGAAAGGTAAATGTCCTTTTAATACTGGATCATTACTATAGTTATTGCCCCAGCCTCCCATAAAACGCCAAGCTAACTCGGTGTACTGATACTTATATAATTTTCTTAATTCTATTTCTGCTTTAATATACCTATATATACGAGAAGAAGCGCCATTGAATAAACCTGTTAATCCTCCAGCTTCTTCAATGCCAATTCTTAAATAATTATTTTGGTTGGGGTTTTTCAAAGAAGTACCCGTACTTAAATAATTAAAAGTTTGACTAATTACATTGCCTTCGTTAAAAGAAGAGCGTAAGAAGGGATTCAAAATTAATAAACTATCTAATTTAGAAAACTTAGTAAGATGGTAAAGCTCGACATTGATGGGCTTATAGGTCCAAATATTTTCAGCTCCATTTTTATTTTTCTTCAATTCATAACCCCAGTTGGTTATAAATGACCTCAGCTTGTAATAATTCAATCTATCAATATAAGCACCATTCAAAGACAGGGTGGATCTGGTCTGATTGGTATAAGTGTTTCTTTTAGGAACAAATGGAATGATTAGATTAGGGAAACTATAAGTATGCCCCAAGTTGAATAGTAAGGTTTGCGTTAAATTATCGTTGCCATTGTTTACATTTAATTCAATACCTGCTCTAGCATTTGATATAGAAGAGATGGCTTGTTTTTGCACGTTTCTATCTCGAAAAGTAACACTTGTAGAAAGTCCTAGTAAATTACCTGCCACTAATTGGGAATTATTTCTACTGCCCTCTATATCAAAATTAAGACTATGTCTTAAGGAGGGTGTTAAAAAATAATGCAAATAAACGCTATCGTTTTGCAATGTGGTTCTAGCATCCACTTGTTGCCAAGGCCCAAGACTGCTAAAGTTATTGAGTGTTTGGAAATAGGCATTTTCATTAAAGAGGTCACCTTTTTTAATAATGGACTGCTCTTCAAATAAAGGGGATTTAAATTTATACTTTGTATACTGTTGAATTATATCTTTATAAGCTGCTTGATTGGGTAGGCCTTTGGCTAATACAGTGTCTGGATTGTCGGATAACTTTAAGTCTGTATAAAAAATTTGTTGACCAGTTGGATATTGTTTGAATTCGTTTTTACTCGTATTGCGCAATTGAAAGCTAAGCTTCCAAAGTGGATAATCCTTCTGTGTTTTTTCGGCAAGTAGTACTTGATTGATTTGATCTAATGGGTCTAAGTTTAGCTCCATTAACTGCTGATTCAGTGTATCTACTTCTGTAAATATTTTTTCTTTGGTGAAAAAATAATATCCATTGGCCCTAAATAATTCTACTAATCGGTCTAATTCATTGTTGATGGATTCATTGGAATAGACCATCCCTTTTTTAACATAAGCAAAAGCAGTGTTCTTGCTAGCAATGGATTGCAGTAGGCTATCATTTAATTCGTAGACCACAGCATCAATAAGCGTTTTTTTATTCAAGCGAATTTCCATGGTTAGACGCGCCCTCCACTCATCTTTAACAGTATCCACTTTTACAAGGGGGTTTAGTATTGGATTGTTATAGCCCTTAGTGGCTAAATAGTTTTTCATGAACTGTATGGATGGTTCCAATTTTTCTTCTTGGTAGCGCAGGGGTTGAAGGATGGTGTTAAAAACTCCAAATTGACGAACTTGTTTGGCTTTTATGCTATCGTCCCAGTAATTAGAGAGTTCATTGGCAAGCGCTAGGGCTTCTATATTGTTGTTGGCATCTTTAACAACTACTTTATTGTCATACACAAAGCTCATTTTCTTTGGGTAGTCATGAATAACTGCTTTTTTCAAGTCTGCACATGCATTTAATAAAAATAAAAGACCAAGAAGGTAAAATCTTGAGAAGAAACTAATATTTTTAAGCTTCCTTAATTGCATGTAAATGATTAATAATAGTGAGCTCAAATATATTCAATCTTTTGCCCATAAAAAACATTGGGCGGAAGAATCTGTGTTTATTGTAGAAGGGCCTAAGATGTTGGAGGAATTATTGGCTTCCCATTGGGTTATTCGTAAAATTATAGCCCTGCCTGACTGGATTCAATCTCAAGGGCATTTGCCGGCTGAAGTAGTGGAAGTAGATGATATTATGTTAGGAAGACTAAGCCTACTGCAAACACCTAATAAGGTTATTGCCTTGGTGGAGAAAAAGAAAGAAACAGCTTTAACAGATTTTAAAAACACATCTACCTTATTATTAGATGGTATTCAGGATCCTGGGAATTTAGGCACTATTATTAGAACAGCCGATTGGTTTGGTATCCAACAAATGGTAGTATCTGTTGACACGGCTGGTTGGTATAATCCTAAAGTGTTACAAAGTACCATGGGGAGTTGTTTTAGAGTAAACATACATACTATGGAACTTGATCAACTCTTAGCGTCAAATCAAAAATCAAGTAAACCCTTGCCCGTATATGGGGCCCTTTTATCGGGAAAGTCAATACATAGTTTACAATTAAAAGCAGCTAATTTTATTTTAATAGGTAATGAATCAAAAGGAATCAGAGAAAATTTAATGCCCTTTATTTCAGATCCCATTTCCATTCCAAGAATTGGGGAGGCAGAATCGTTGAACGCAGCAGTAGCAGCAGGAATTATTTTATCCCATTTTAAATCTTAGCTGAATTAGCTAGTCAAATTGTATAGCCTTGGCCGGAGAAATTTTCTTAATCCATAAAGTAGGAACTAAGAAAGAGATATAACTAATTATAGCTGTGCCAATAAGCACGCTTATAATTTGAACCGCATCCATTTTAATGGGTAATTCTTTAATAAAGTAGGCCGACTCATCTAGTTGTATAAAGCCAAATTTTTCTTGTAAGAAAGAAAGGCCTAGTCCTATAAAGGCACCTAATAAAATTCCAGTCCAGCAAATAAAACTTGCTTGGTATAAAAATATTTTTCTAATTAAATTTTGTGAAGCGCCCAAGGCAGTGAGTGTGCCTATCATGGTAATTCTTTCTAGCATTAAAATAAATAAACAAGTAAGTAAATTTATAACAGCTATGATAAGCATAATGGTAATAGTTACATTTCTATTAATGGTTTGTACGCCTATCCAATCAAAAATTTGAGGATAATAATTTTTGATGGAAGTGGCTACCCAATTTTCGGGAAGTATTTTTTGTAGGGCATCGGTAGTTGCCTCTATTGGAGCATTTTCATGCAATACAATGGAGTAGCCTTCTACTAGTTTATTATTATTTAATTGTTGTAGTAGTTTTATATCAACTAATACAAATTGGTTATCATATTCTTCAATGCCTGAATGATAAATACCCACCACTTTTAATTTTCTTTGTTGAACAGCACCTGTATTTAAAAAATACAGTCTCACGGTGGCCCCCAATTGAATATTTAATTTAGTAGCAATATTGTCTGAGATAATAAGTTCATTGAGTAGGCTGTCTTTTTCAGTAGTGGAGGTCCAACCTTTTCCTTTTCTTAAAAAAGGAATTTGACTTTGCGTGGGAAGTCCTCTTGCTACCACACCTTCAATATCTTGTGCAAAGGAAAGTACAGTAGATTGATTTATAAAAGGAGTGATGGTTTTAACTCCTGGATTTTGTTGAAAGGTCGCAATAGTTTTACCATCTTGGTTGATGTGTTCTCCACTTACAGAAGCGACTCTAATATGTCCCCAAAATTGATATACTTTATTTGCAATGGTTGCTTGAAAACCGTTCACAATAGAAAAAGTAAGTAAGATAGCCGCCACACTAATGGCAGTTGCGGCAATAGATAGCCTTACTATAAAACGAGTATAGTTTTTCTGTTTTTGAAAACTTATTCTTTTAGCTATTTCGAAGGCGGTGGACAAAGTGTAATTTTCAACAAATCTAGTTTTTTCTGTTTATAAATTAGGATTAAAAGGGTAGTTTCGTAGGGACTAAATACGCGGTTCATGTTTAAAAGATACTTAATTGTGGCTATACTTATAGGGCTTCATGCAGTAAAAGGCCTTGGTCAATTTAACCCGGATAGTATTTATCAAACTAGCATACATACTGTTTTAATACATCCTGTTAATAAGCCGCTAGCCATTCCAGTGATCTCTTTAAATGAGCCTATCCCTTTAGAAATTAGCTTTGACGATTTTAAAGCCGATTATCAAGATTATTACTACTCCGTTGAATTAAGAAATGCTGATTGGACAGCGGTCAACTTATCGGCCTTTGATTATTTGCAAGGCTTTAATCAAAATAAAATTAATAAGTTTTCTGTATCCTCTATTGCCACGCAGTCCTATTTTCATTATCAGTTTAATTTCCCCAATGCACAACTGCGACCTACGCAATCTGGTAATTATATATTGAAAGTTTTTAAAAATGGGAATACGAATGAAATTGTTTTCACAAGACGCTTTTTTGTTACAGAAAATCAAGTGTCGGTAGCGGCCACTGTGCAAGAACCTTTTGATGGTCAAATTTCCAAGACACATCAAAAAATTCAGTTTGTATTAGATGTGAAAAAAATACCTTTTTTTCAAACCGATCAGATAGGTACTGCGGTGATTCAAAACTATAGATACAATGATGTAATTACTATAGCCGCGCCTTCATTTATTAGAGGAAACTTATTAGAATACAATAGCGAGGATCAATTCATTTTTCCGGCAGGCAAGGAAGCGAGATGGCTAGATTTACAAAATTTAAGATTAAGATCGGATCGAATTGCCGATTTAAATTCAAAAGAAAAAAGAACTATTGTGTCCGTTAAGCCCGATTTATCAAGAGCAAGTACTGCTTATTATACTTTCAATGACTTGAATGGAGGTTTTATGATTAGCAATACCGAATCATTGCAAAGTGAAAATCAAAACGATTATGCTGAAGTAAATTTTACCTATATGCCTAAGGATAGAATTCCATTCATGGGTCAAAAATTATTTTTATTCGGAGCGCTTACTAATAATATAGTAAACAAAGAAGCGGAAATGATCTTCGACCCAGCCTTGGGTTATTATAGAAAATCGCTTTTATTAAAGCAAGGGTATTATAGTTACAATTATATACTAAGAGATAAAGAGGGGGCAAATCCCCTCAACGATTTTACTGAAACCGAGGGCAATCATTGGGAGACAGAAAATAATTATTCAATTCTAGTTTATTATAGGCCACCAGGGGCTAGACACGACCATATCATTGGTTTTGGCGCTGTAAATTCAAGGCAAAATTGGTAGTAGTTTTTTTGCTATATTTGCAGCGGCAGGTCTTGCACAACCAGCTCCTGTTGAAACTCCCCAGGGCAGGAATGCAGCAAGGATAGATGGTTGAGCGGTGTGATGTAAGTAGCCTGCCATTTTTTATTATTGTAGACAATTTTTAAAACAATTTGTATGAAGTTTTTCATTGACACGGGTAATTTAGCTCAAATTAAAGAAGCCAATGATTTAGGCATTTTAGATGGGGTAACCACCAATCCTAGTTTAATGGCGCAAGTGGGCGTTAAGGGGGAGGCAGCTATTGCAGCACATTATAAAGCTATTTGCGAATTAGTGAATGGAGATATTAGTGCAGAAGTTTTGTCTACTGATTTTGCTACGATGGTAGAAGAAGGTAAAAAATTAGCCGCTATCCATAAAAACATTGTGGTAAAAGTGCCTATGATTAAAGATGGTATTAAAGCTATTAAGTGGTTTACCGATAACGGTATTCGTACTAACTGTACTTTAATTTTCTCTGCGGGTCAAGCAATTCTTGCAGCGAAGGCAGGTGCTACTTATGTTTCTCCCTTTATAGGAAGAATTGACGATAGCTCTTGGGATGGAATGGAATTA
>JBEIIN010000022.1:0-13669 GCA_040380795.1 Sediminibacterium sp.
GATACTTACAAAGCAGTTTTTGATGTTACCAATTTTAATGAGTACATGAAAAACCAAAGTGAAGCTGCTGTTCGACATCTAGCGACTAGTTATCCTTATGATAATATTGAAGATGAACATGCACAAATTACATTACGAGATGGTGGTAAAAAAGTAATCGAGATGCTTGAACAAGAACTAAATGAAAGATTAATAAAAGCAGGCATTACTGTGACCGAGGCTAGAATTAGTCATTTGGCTTATGCAGCTGAAATTGCAGGTGCTATGCTACAACGTCAACAGGCCACAGCTATTGTAGCTGCCAGAACTAAAATTGTAGAAGGTGCAGTGGGAATGGTTGAAATGGCATTAGCAATGTTGTCCGAAAAGGATATTGTAGTGCTCGATGACGATAAAAAAGCTGCAATGGTAAGTAATTTAATGGTGGTGCTTTGCGGTGAAAAAGCTGCATCTCCTGTTTTAAATACTAGCACCCTTTATTAATTTTTAAAATACAAGTATGTCATTAGCAAAAAAAACATTTGTATTAAGAATTAACGATGAAACTTTTTCTGCATTAGCGAAATGGGCCGAGGATGAGTTCCGAAGTGTGAATGGGCAAATTGAAATGATTTTAGATAAGTCGTTAAAAGATAATGCAAGAATAAAATCGAAAAACAATACGATTAAAGGTAATGCTAGTTATAGTAAAGTTGAAAGGAAATAAAAATGCTAGTTCGCAAGAAATTTA
This sequence comes from Sediminibacterium sp., assembly GCA_040380795.1. Taxonomy (GTDB): domain Bacteria; phylum Bacteroidota; class Bacteroidia; order Chitinophagales; family Chitinophagaceae; genus Sediminibacterium. Next base: position 731 of record JBEIIN010000022.1, read on the forward strand.
AAAATACTAGAAACAGAGTTTTTGTCCATCTTAGAAAATGCAAACCATTTTTTACCCAAATCTTTTAGTGATGCGCCTATGTGATATACATTTGAATGATCAATTATTAAAAAACGATCATGACTTTTTGAAAAAATTCGAACTTCAAAATTGCAGTATTGTTCATTCGCTTTTTTTACATCTAAAGCCAATTGTTTAGAAATAGTTTTAGTCAATAAAAGAATCGATACGTTTTTGTTTTTCTTGGATAAATGAGTTAATGTGTTTTCATCTATATAGTTGTCTATCAATACTATATTATTCTTTGCCGATCGAATTATTTTAGATGCTAGTTTATATGCATCAAACACTTCCCCTTCAAAGAAAACACCTTGATTAGGTATAACATTCCCTTCAAGTGCTTTAAATACTTTTTCAAATTTTTGATCTGTATCTAATTGTTTTAGTTCAATACCATCCATCCTCTGCAATAATCCATTATGAATTGCAATTAGTTTTCGCATTTCTACAAAGGCGTTGATTATTTGTATACTTACGTTTACAGCTATACTGCTTCTTAATATGGCGGAAAGCATGGCCACTCCTTGCTCAGTAAATACTATGGGCGGTCTTCTCAAACCCATTTTATCTTCATTGGACATCACAGTTTGTGACTTCCAATTTTCAAACTCACTTACAGATAACTGAAATCTAAATATTTCAGGAAATCGCTCAATATTTCTATTTACAGTCTGGTTTAAGACACGTGTTTCTACATGATACATTTCTGCCAAATGGCGGTCTAGCATTACTTGAGTATCTCGAAAAATGAAAATTCTATTTTCAATGTATTTTTTTGAAAAAATTAGCTTATTACTCATAAACAACTTCTAATTCTTTCTCAATAGCGTTTTGCACTAACTGATTCAAACTAATTCCCTTCATAGTAGCCAACCTTGCAGCACGTTGATGTACTTCTGGCTTTACGCGAACATTAAAAGAGCCCTTAAAACTTTTGTGGCAGGGCTTATTTGATTGCTTGCAAATTTCTATATAATCATTCACTGCTTCTTTAAAAATTTTTTTAAACTCCGTGACTGATGACCCTTCAAACATAATCAAATCATTAATCCCTTCAATCTTTCCAAACAATAAGTTATCTTCATCACTAAATTCTACAGTTGCAAAAAAACCTTTGTAGCTTAACGTGTTTTTCATTTTCTTTCTTTGTCATACAAATTTGCAACTATTTTTTAGTTACAACAAAAATAATAAAAGAATTTTCAGACAGACAAATTTAATTTATCTAATCAATTGATTTTAAATAAGTTAAATAGAAATTAGTCTAAGTACTTCCCTGTTTGAGAAGCCTTGGATTTGGCTAAACCCTTGGGTACACCCGCATAAACCACGGTGCCTCCGCCTTCGCCTGCCTCTGGTCCCATGTCAATGACCCAGTCGGCGACTTTAATAATATCGGTATTATGTTCTACTACTATTAAGGAATGTCCTTGATCTATTAATGCATTAAAAGCTTTTAATAATTTATGAATATCATGAAAATGAAGTCCGGTAGTAGGTTCATCAAATATGAATAACATTTTACTACTAGCCTTGCCTTTGCCTAAAAAGCTAGCTAGTTTTACTCTCTGTGCTTCTCCTCCACTTAAAGTGCTACTGCTCTGACCCAACTTTACATAACCTAATCCCACTTCTTGTAAGGGACTAATCGCAAATACGATATTTTTTTCTTCACTAAAAAATATAATGGCTTCATCAACACTCATCTCTAATACCTCGTAAATATTTTTTCCTTTGTATTGTACCTCTAATACTGTTTCTTTAAATCTCTTTCCTCCACAATCCTCACAGGTTAAATGCACATCGGCTAAAAATTGCATCTCTACTAATTGTTCTCCTTCACCTTTACAAGTATCGCATCTGCCTCCATCTACATTGAAAGAAAAATGCTTAGGCAAGAAGCCTCTTATTTTTGAAAGGGCTTGTTTAGAATATAAATCTCTTATGGCATCGTAGGCTTTGATATAAGTTACTGGATTAGATCTCGAAGATTTTCCAATAGGATTTTGATCCACCATTTCTATTTGATCTATCAAATGCAAATCCCCACTAATAGCATTATAACCGCCTACTATTTCAGTGGGGAGTGATTTTGCTTTTAATAAGGCATTGTATAATACTTGTTTCACCAAGGTAGTTTTTCCACTTCCACTCACCCCACTCACTACACATAAACTATGCAGTGGGAATTGTACGTCAATGGTTTTTAAATTATGTAAATAAGCCCCTTCTAAATTTATAAAATGTTTGGAGATTCTTGTTTTAGCAGGAATCGGTATACTCATAGCTCCGCTCAAATATTTCCCGGTTAAACTATTTTTATCTTTGATAAGCGCTGCTGCATTACCTACTGCTACTACTTCTCCGCCCTGATGCGCTGCCAAAGGTCCCATGTCAATGATATGATCAGCGTGACGCATAATTTGTTCGTCGTGTTCTACCACTACCACTGTATTGCCTAAGTCTCTTAGGTTTTGTAATACTTTAATAAGCCTTTCTGTATCTCTTGAATGCAGTCCAATACTTGGCTCATCTAAAATATATAAAGAGTTGGTTAAGTTCGATCCCAAACATCTGGTAAGTTGTATTCTTTGACTTTCTCCACCACTTAAACTATTCGCAAGCCTCGATAAAGTTAAATAACCCAAGCCCACATCCATTAAAGTTTGAATGCGTTGTTCTAATTCTATTAATAACCTTTTAGCTACTTGCTTATCATGCTCAGGTAGTTTTAACTGCGTAAACCATACTTGTAAATCCTTTACGGGCATAGCGCATAATTCTCCAATATGCTTGCCTGCAATTTTTACATACAAGGCTTCCTTGCGCACGCGGTACCCTTCACAATCGGGGCAATTGGTTCTTCCACGATACCTACTTAGCATTACCCTAAACTGTACTTTATATAAATGCGCTTTTACATCTTCAAAAAAATCATCTATCCCTAATGCCTTACCCACACCCTTCCATAATTGTGTGGTTTGTGTTTTATTTAATTTATTAATAGGTTGATGAATAGGAAAACCTGCCTTGCCAGCTTCTTTTACAAACTGATCCTTCCACCAAACTAATTTCTCTCCCTTCCATGGCGCCACTCCTCCATCGTAAACCGATAAATTAGTATTGGGTATGACTAAGTTTTCATCAATACCTAAGACCTGACTATAGCCTTCACAAGTTGGGCAAGCACCATAGGGATTATTAAAAGAAAATAAATTAGGACTAGGCTCGTCAAAATCCATCCCATCTAAAGTGAACTTATTATTAAAAGTTTTTAAAATAATTTCATTTTGCTCCACCCATAAAATACCTTCTCCTTCATAAAAGGCAGTGCCAATGGAATCACTCATTCTATGTATATCGTCTTCATCAAATGCTTTCACTACCACGCGGTCTATTAATACATATACATCATGTGCCTTAATGGTTTTAGTAATCTCCGCCTTAGTCATGGCCAAGGCATCTTCAATTCTTAGAATACTTGATGCAGCTGTTGTAGATTTCAAATTTTCAGATGCAGCTGCTCTTAAATAAATTCTAGCAAAACCTTTCTGTAATAATATATTTAGCTCTTCTTGTATATCTCTTTTGGCTTGTTGTTTAAAAGGAACAATTAAAACCATCTTGTCTCCGGCCTTCCCTTTTTGTATAAATTCCAAAACATCCTGCACATCCTGCTTTTTTACCTCCAAACCACTAATGGGCGAATAGGTTTTTCCCACCCTTGCATAAAATACCCTCAGGTAATCATAAATTTCGGTCATACTTCCCACCGTACTTCTTGGAGTTCGGGTGACTACCTTCTGCTCAATAGCAATAGCTGGACAAAGCCCCTTTATATAATCTACATCGGGCTTGCCCATGCGGGACATAAACTGTCTGGCATAAGAAGATAAGCTCTCTGCATAACGTCTTTGGCCCTCGGCAAATAAGGTATCAATAGTAAGGGACGACTTTCCACTTCCAGAAACCCCTGTCACCACAATAAACTGATTACGCGGGAACTGAACGGACACATTTTTTAAATTATGCACCCTTGCACCCACCACCTGAATGTCATTGTTTGCTAGCGCTGCTTTTTCTGCTTTTTTAGTCCCTGCCATATAGCAAAATAACAGATTCTAGCCCATTTAGTTGTAGAAATTTGTACCCCCTTTTTTCATTCAAAATGTGGATAGCTTTTAAATGATTTTCTTGTTTTCCACAAATGGAAATTCAATGCCTATTGCGAGTAATTTGCCTCTACTAACCCATCGAAACCTACCCTAAAAACAATGAACAAAGAAATTCAACTCTCAGACAACGAACTCATTCAATCTTTTCAAGACGGTAATTCTCGTGCCTTTGATGCCTTATTAGAGCGTCACCAAAACAGAATTTACAATGCCATTTTATTCATGGTAAAAGACAGCTACTTAGCAGAAGATTTATTTCAAGAAATTTTAATAAAAATTATTGACAACCTTCAACAAAAAAAGTATTCAGAAGAAGGCAAATTTTTACCTTGGGCTTTACGCATCTCTCACAACTTTGTAGTGGATCATTTTAGAAAAGTAAAACGTACACCCACTATTAAAACTAGTGACGACCAAGATTTGTTTGAAATTATCAAGCATGCCGACCATCCTGCCGATTATAAAATGACACGCAGTCAAACACATAAAAATATTCAAGAATTAGTTGACTTACTTCCAGAAGAACAAAGAGAAATTATTGTATTAAGACATTATGCCAACTTAAGTTTTAAAGAAATTGCACAAATGACTAATTGCAGCATTAACACTGCATTAGGTAGAATGCGTTACGGTCTAATAAACTTAAGGAAGATGATGGCTGAGCGCGGCATGAGTCTATAAATAATTTGCTTTTAAAGAAATATAAAAGCAAATTCTTTATTTCTCTAACGATTTTTAAAAAGCTCCAATTGGAGCTTTTTAGATTTATTTACTGATGCTACATTGTAGCCAATTCAGATACTCTTTAGCATCGGGCGTGTAGCCTACTGGATTAGATAGTAATTTTTGATCGGGACTCATGACCACGTACAATGGCTGTGAAGACTGATTAAAATTTTCAGCTTGAAAAGTGGCCCATAAATCGCCAACACTTGTTATCTCTTTTTTATCTCCTGGCTTAGTAGTATACGTAAAGCGTTTATCAACAGGAAGCAATGCTTTGTCATCTACATATAAAGAAACAAGTATGAAATTATTTTGTATAAAGCTCATTACGGCAGGATCGGTCCAAACATTCTCTTCCATCTTACGACAGTTCACACAGGCCCATCCTGTAAAGTCAATGAGTATGGGTTTATTTTCTTGTTTAGATAACAGTAGGGCTTTTTCATAATCATTCACCACATTAGCTTGCAAACCATGCGTATCATTTTTATCAGTAAATAAACTATAATGGGTTGGAGGCGGGAAGCCACTCAAGAATTTTAATAAATAAGTATTCTTGGGCGCCATACCCACTATTAAAATGATACCAAAAGCAAAGGCTAGAAGCGCCCCTATTTTTCGACCGCTTGAAATTTTTTCGCCTTTAATATCGTGAGGCAATAATAATTTTCCTATTAAATAAAGTGCAAGTGCAATACTAATGATAGCCCAAATACCTAAGAATACTTCTCTTTTGAGTAGTCCCCAATGTTGCACTAGGTCGGCATTGGATAAAAATTTAAACGCCAGTGCTAATTCTAAAAAGGCCAATACTTTTTTAACAGTGTCTAACCAACCACCCGATTTAGGTAAACTTTGTAACCATTGAGGGAATATAGCAAATAAAGAAAAAGGCAAGGCCAGGGCCAATCCAAAACCTGCCATACCATAGGTTAGTGCCCAAGCGCCTCCTTGCAAAGAGCCTACTAAGAAGGTTCCTAGAATAGGGCCCGTGCAGGAAAAAGAAACGATAGCTAAGGTGATAGCCATAAAAAATATGCCCGCTAAACTACCAAGACCACTTTTGGAATCGGCTTTATTAGCTATACCACTTGGTAAACTAATTTCAAAAAAACCAAAAAAGGAAATACTGAAAAATATAAATATGATGAAGAAGATAATATTCAACCAAGGGTTGGTTGAAATACTATTAAAAATTTCAGGTTGTACATTACCCACAATATGAAAGGGCAAACTAGCTAATACATAAATTAAAAATATACTTACCCCATATAATAATCCGTTTTTAATACCTTGCTTTCTGGTTTTAGAACGTTTAGTAAAAAACGAAACCGTTACGGGTATCATCGGAAATACACAAGGGGTGATTAAGGCAATTAAACCTCCTAGAAAACCAAGTAATAATAATTCCCAAGGACTTGAACTGCTATTCGTTGTTGCAGTGGCTGCACCACAAGCATCGCTTGGGGCTTCGGTGGCACCAGCAGGTAATAATATTTGAAAACCAGCTACCTTCTTTCCTTTCGCAAGTGCTACCGATAATGGAATTTCCAAACTAAGAAATGAATCGGCCTTGGCCACATTCAATACCATTACAAGTTGCAAACTATCGGGTTGAAAACCACCAATGATTATATTTTGCGTTAGCTCAAATGATTTATTGAAAACAAAGGCCTTTGTAAATAAAATATCTTTTTCTTCTGTTGGTTTAGTAGAAAAACTAGCCTTGTTTTGAAATTTGGCTGTTTCAATTTTTGAATTTAATTCAGGTGCATTTAAGCCATCTGGATTAGCTCCGTATACATGCCAGCCTTCTTTAATTTCTATATTTACTTTAATGGTATAAGTACTATCGTTCACTAATACCGCTTTTGCTATTGCTGTCACAGGGCTTTGCGCTTGCGTTGTAACAGTTGTTAAACAAGCAATTAAAAAAGCAAAGAAGACCAGTATTTTATTCAAAATAAAAAATTAAAATTGGATTAATTCAAGGCCACTTCAAAAGGAACCTTTACTGGGGGTAAACAACGATCATCGTTACAAACACTATATTCCACCACACCCACTAAATTAGTTTTACTAGCTACTTTTAAATTCACTGTTTGAATAAAATCGACTTTGTCGCTAAAAAAACTAAGCTCTGTTTTAAAATTTTTATCATACATCTTTTGCAATTTGCCTTTCTCCTTAGTTTTGCCCGCTAATTGAATTAATGGGTTTTTACTGAAAGTAAAATTGGTAGGTATGGGGCCGCCAGATACAAACTGAGAATAGATATGCCATGAGGCATCTATTGTTGCTGTGGCTATTAGTTCATATTGCTTGTCCGTTTTTTTAACAGCTGTAAAACTCCATTTTACTGGATTCGTTTTTTGAGCATTTACATTCATTACAAAAACTATACTACAAAGCAATACCAATAACTTTTTCATACGCATATTTCTAAATTGTTAAAAACATCAAATTAAAAAATCCATTCTAGTTCTTCAATCCCAGTATTTCAAATACTTTTTTACCATCTATATTACTTAAAGCATGAGAAGTAGCACGCTCAGGATGCGGCATCATGCCAAATACATTACGCTTATCATTACAAATACCTGCAATATCCATGGTAGATCCATTAGGGTTTGCTGTGCCGCCTAGATTTCCTTTTTCATCACAGTAGCGAAATAATATTTGATTATTATTTTCTAAATGCGTTAAAGTGGCTTCGTCTGCATAATATCTGCCCTCTCCATGTGCAATAGGTATTTTTAATGCCTCACTTTTATCTGTTTTAATAAACACATTTTTGCATATAAACTGCTGATTGGCATTTTGCAATAAGGCACCAGGCAATAAACCAGATTCGCATAATATTTGAAAGCCATTACATACCCCCAATACCTTACCCCCTTTATTAGCAAACTCAATCACCGATTTCATCATTGGACTAAATTTAGCAATAGCCCCACAACGTAAATAATCTCCATAAGAAAATCCGCCTGGAAGCACAATACAATCATCGGTGGTAAAATGAGATAGGTCGCTGTCCTTATGCCATAACATTTCAACAGGATAGCCTAAATCTTTTTCTAATGCATCTTGCATATCTCTATCACAATTTGATCCCGGGAATACTAATACGCCAAACTTCATAGCTAAATTTTTTAATGCTTAAAACTAAGTGCCAAAGGTACCAAAAACCCTTAAAAAGACGCTGTTAAATTCTTCACTTAGCCAAGGTGGTTATACACAATAACCGCTGCCCCAGCCCAGAATAAAAGGTTGGGTATGAGTAGCCTTTTAGGTGTAGCATAAGCAAAACTGATAAAGCTGGCCAATGGCGCTATGGCAATAGCCGATGCATATAAGGCTTGAACAGAGAAAAGGATGGGTTGAAAAAAAGTAAGAATAAGTAGTAAGAATAGGACACCCCAATATTTCCTAACCTGTATGATAAAGCGAGTTTGTTGTTCATTCCAATAAAAAAAGCCTGCTATTAATTGAACACCCATTACAATTAAGGCTAAAATAATATTAAAACTAGGTTGAACCAAAGGATTTTTCCAGTCCAATTTGGGTAAGAATTGTCTGAAGTCGTTAATATTTCCAGTTAAAAAAACATAGGTAAAAATAAAGTAAAAGGGAAGTAGAATACCCATTATTAAAACCAACCATTCTGCTAGTTTAAAGGGCCTAATTATAACTAGTGCAAATAAAACCACGGGTATCAATATAGCAATGGGTTCATGCAATATAATGGATAGACCCACTATTAAACCAATATTAAACTCTAGGGTTTTAGGCTGACTTTGTTCGTACAAGCGTAGCAACTTTACAAGTATCCAGATAACTAAAGAGTTGGCAATTAATCCAGCACTAATAACATCCCAATAAGGAAACATGGCTGTTAAAATAATATAGGTAAAGGCTGGTATATAACTAATTTGCTGAAACATTTTAAAATTACTCAGCAATATATTTAATCGAATGGCCTGACTTAATATAATGGTATGAAATAATACTACTAATACTAAAGGCGGCAAGGGTTGAATATAGTGCAGTAATAAATATGACAATAAACCATCCGATTCATTGGCGATAATTATGGGGGGTTGCATCCACACATGAAAATGTACTGCAACACTTAATAGAAGTAAAAAAATTAAGTTAAGATCGGACCTGTCTTTGAATAAAAAAACCACCAGCTATTATTTAATTTGAATTTTAGCGAATCCGATTTTATTTTTAAATTGATAAGGCAAGATAGCTTCATGCGCCCCTACTTGCTTTAAGCTTTTTGGCATCCACTCATAATTTTTTTCATTCAAAATAATAGAATTACCTTTTACCAATTGACCTTCTTTCGAAAGTGTATTCACTATTAATTGATGTACTCCTTTTTGTCTTTGATGATACACAAAACTCATTCCCGACTCATTTTCAATGCTACCATAGCCAATAAATTGGTCAACATTCTGATCGGTTTGTTTTTTATCGATTGTTTTTACCCATTGTAAATTTCCTTTGATATCAAAGGATAATAAAGCAATAGTATTGGCACTATATGTAACACTAGGATAGCCAAAAGAAGCAAAAGGGTTCATCCATCTATTCCACATAAAAAGGCTAGGACCCCAGCCAAATCTAGCCCATGGGTAAAAGCCAAAGGGTCTGTTCCAATAATTAAACATGAAGGGATTGTAAAATGCCCCGCCATAAAAATAATCCCATCTTGAAAACATAGTTCTATTTGAATAAGATCCTGCAGCTTCACTCACTACCACAAAACTACCGTCGGCCTGTGTACTTACTTTATCTAAATAAAACATATCAAAAGCAGTTTTTAAATTCCTTTTGTTGGTTACTAAGCTTCTTACCGCATCGGTGAATCGATTAGAATTTGCAAGAACTTCCTGCTTTGTATTTATATCCCAAACATAAGAATATAAACCTTCGATATTTCCTTTTTTAGTAGTAGCATAATAAGAATTCAAAATAACATGCCCTGTTTTATTATCAATTTTTACTCTAATCTCATCTAACAACAAACTATAATTTAAAATGGGCGACTCCACTACCTCAGAACCACTTGCTGATAAATACAATAAACTAACCGCTGGTGGCATATTCGCTTGCGTCACATTTCTCAAACAAAATAAATTACCATTATTATCTAATGCAAAATCTGATAAACTTGATTTTTTATCAGTTGCATTAATACTTATTTCAGTTTCATTAATATTTTCAATTTGTTGGTTTAAAGTAATGGCTCTTACTTTAATGGAATTCGCATTCGTAGTGTTTACGCTAAAAATAACTAGCTTTTGGCGATCCTCACTTTCTAATAAATTAAAAACTTTCACACCCGTGCCTGGTCTAATTTTATCAGCAGAATCAACTATTCTTGGACTACCCACGAGTAAGCCATCAGCATTTAATTCAGCCACCGCAGCATAGACTGTTGCCTTTACTTGAAACTGAAAAAATACATAAACATTATTAGCATTCGTTATAAATTCAATGCCATTTAAATTCGTTGTTTTAATAAAAGATAAATCGTTTTGCTTCACTAATTGCATTTTATCATTATACTGTGCAATAGTGGCAACACCCTCTACATTTTTATAAATCCAATAACGGTTTCCTACTTTTCCTAAAACTTCATATTGCATATCTTCCATATCGGATTTTTCAATACCCGCTACTTCATAAGATTGTGCAAATAAAAATTGCAAACCTAATAATAAAGACACCGAAATAGTTAAAAAAGACTTCTTCATAGTTTTGAATTTTATACTACAAATTTAAGGCAATAATTAGATTGCTTAATCGCTAAAAGCTAATATTAACGCTAGTTTAGTAAAAAGTTTAAAAAAATCTAAAATCCTAGGCCTCCTGTAAACAAACACCCTCCTCGGAAATCTCTAGACTATATTCTTGCCCTTGTTTGATGGCATAGTTTGGAAGGCTATGACTAATCGGAAAATCGTAACAAATTGGATAAGTATATGATGAAGTATGCTCTTTGATGATATCGTAAGCTGTGGCACCAAAATCGGTGGAAGCATCTTTTAAATCTGTAAAACCTCCTATCACCAAACCGGCTAAATTGTCAAACATACCTGCATTTTTACATTGTATCATTAGGCGGTCGATATTATAATGATACTCACCCACATCTTCCAAAAACAAAATTTTTCCGCTCGTATCAATGGCATTTTTTGAACCAATTAAATGTGCTAGTATACATAAATTGCCTCCCACCAGTTCCGCTTTCGTCCTACCCATATTATTCATGGCATGCGCGGGAGTCTTGTACTTCGTTTTTTCTCCTTCTAGCACTTGTTTTAAGGATTGTATATAAGGCTCTCCATCTTCACCCTTTGCAAAGGCAGCTGCCATGGGGCCATGTATACTCATACAATTTTCTTTTAAAATAGCTGCATGTAAAACCGTAATATCACTAAAGCCAATCACCCATTTGGGCTGCTCATTGAACCCTTTAAAATGAATAGTATTTATAATTCTACTAGCCCCATAGCCACCCCTAGCGCAGAGTATGGCCTTCACAGAAGGGTCGTCTAACATGAATTGTAAATCGGCTGCTCTTTCGGTATCGGTTCCTGAAAAACAGTCCTTTTTAGCCCCCACCGTTTTACCCAACCTTACTTGATAGCCCCATTTTTCAAGGGTTTGAATACAAATTTGCACTTTTTCTAAGGGGATATATCCCGATGGACAAACAATGCCAATGGTGTCGCCTGGCTTAAGATGAGACGGTTGAATCATACCACAATATTAAGTACTTTTGCTGCAATGAACACGCCTAAAAGATATTTGATTACAGCAGCTCTTCCTTATGCAAATGGACTGAAGCATATTGGCCACTTGGCAGGCGCCTATTTGCCAGCAGATATTTATGTCCGCTACCTAAAAGCGCAGAAAAGAGATGTGGTATTTGTTTGCGGAAGCGATGAGCACGGAACGGCTATTCCTATTCAAGCCACCAAGGAAGGTACCACGGCTCAAGCCATTATTGATAAGTATCATCCTATCATTGAGCAAAACTTTAAAGACCTAGGCATAGAGTTTGATATTTACCACCGAACTAGCGACCCCTTGCACCACGAAACCGCTAGTGCATTTTTTAAAGACTTAGAAGCCACGGGCGATTTAGAAACAAAAACTTCTGAACAATATTTTGACGAAGCTACTTCTACTTTTTTAGCAGACCGATATATAAAAGGGACCTGTCCTAATTGTAGTCATCCAGAAGCCTATGGTGACCAATGTGAAAAATGTGGCAAGAGCTTAAGTCCTGAAGAATTAATAAATCCAGTAAGTACTTTAAGTGGACAAGCCCCTATAAAAAAAGAAACTACGCATTGGTATTTACCTTTAAATAAACACGAAGATTTTTTACGCCAATGGATTTTAAATGACCATGCAAAAGATTGGAGAGCTGCAGTAGTAGGTCAATGTAAAAGTTGGATTGAAGGTGGCTTACAACCAAGAGCAGTTACCCGCGATTTAGACTGGGGCGTAAAAGTACCGCTAGCCTCTGGCGCTGGAAAAGTTTTATACGTTTGGTTTGATGCCCCTATTGGATATATCAGTGCTACCAAACAATGGGCATTAAATACGGGGAAAGATTGGACCCCTTATTGGAATGACAAAGAAACGAAACTGGTTCATTTTATTGGTAAAGACAATATCGTTTTCCATTGTATTATTTTTCCTATCATGTTGAAATTACATGGAAATATTTTACCAGAGAATGTGCCTGCGAATGAATTCATGAATTTAGAAGGCGATAAAATGAGTACTTCTAAAGGATGGAGTATTGAAATGGATGATTTTATAAATAAGTGGATTAAAAAAGACAATGGAGGTAATGGCCTTGCCGATAGTCTTCGTTTTTATTTAACGGCTATTGCACCAGAGTCAAAAGATAGTGAGTTTACATGGAAAGGATTTCAAGAATCGGTGA
>JBEIIN010000023.1:0-13589 GCA_040380795.1 Sediminibacterium sp.
AGTGATTATGCGCAATACTTTGCAGCAAAACATCATTCAAATAAAAACCAATGACAGCTTAGATCTAAATGGGCTTATGCAACAGTTAGTGGACTACGGTTTTGAGCGCACCGATTTTGTCTACGAGCCAGGGCAGTTTGCACTACGCGGTGGTATATTTGATATTTATTCTTTTGGCAACGAAAAACCTTATCGTGTTGAATTGTTTGGAGAGCAAGTAGATAGTATTAGAGTCTTTGATCCCGCTACTCAGTTAAGTGAGCGAAAATTATTGCAAGTAAATATTATTCCCAATGTGACTACTCAGTTTGAAGATAAAATTAAAATTCCTTTATTAGAATTTTTAGCAAAAGATACTTTGATTTGGTTAAAAGATTGGAATGTGATTGCACAAAAAGGCAATGACCAGTATGAGGCCTTGGGTGATTTTATTGAACATCATGCAAAAGCAAATAGTATAGATGAAAACGACCCTCATAAAAGAGAGAGTCATATGGAAGACTTTGAAACTGTTGCTGCCACTACCTTACAGCTGTCTTCTAAAAATATATTGGAATGGGGTTTTCAAGCCCATTTAACGCAGGATAAAATTGTTTTTAATACACAGGCACAACCTACTTTTAATAGACAGTTTCAATATTTAATTGCCAACTTGCAAGACCTTGAAAAAAAAGGCTATCATTTATTTTTATTTGCAGAGCAGGCCAAACAATTAGAAAGATTACATGCCATTTTTACCGACCTTAAAACAGAAATTAAGTTTACCCCCATTGTTAAAAATATTCATGAAGGTTTTCTAGACCATGATCATAAATTAGTTTGTTATACCGATCACCAAATTTTTCAACGCTATCATAAATACAAGGTCAAACAAGCCTATAGCAAAAGTAAGGCCATTACTTTAAGAACCTTACGCGACTTGCAACCGGGAGATTATGTTACCCATATTGATCATGGAGTAGGTGTCTACAGTGGGCTACAAAAAATAGATGTGAATGGACAGGTACAAGAAGCAGTCAGAATTATTTATAAGGATAGTGATATTTTATATGTGAATATTAACTCGCTTCATAAGATATCTAAATATACGGGTAAGGAGGGCACACCTCCGAAGGTCAATAAATTAGGATCGGACGCTTGGGTAAAATTAAAAGACAAGACCAAGGCAAAAGTAAAACTCATTGCTTTTGATTTAATAAAATTATATGCACAAAGAAAAGCACAAGTGGGATTTGCTTTTTCTGCTGATAATTATATGGTGCATGAATTGGAAGCTTCTTTTATTTATGAAGAAACGATTGACCAGGCCAAGGCCATTGCCGACGTGAAAAAAGATATGGAAGCGCCTGCACCCATGGACAGACTGGTTTGTGGTGATGTGGGCTTTGGTAAGACAGAAGTAGCTGTGAGAGCGGCTTTCAAGGCAGCCATTGATGGCAAACAAGTAGCCATTTTAGTGCCCACTACTATTTTGGCTTTTCAGCATTTTAAAACTTTTGTAGATAGACTAAAAGACTTCCCTGTCACCATTGATTACCTGAACCGTTTTAAATCATCGGCACAGAAAAAAGAAACTATGGAGAGATTAAAAGAAGGGAAGATTGATATTTTAGTGGGTACCCATGGTATTTTAGGCAAGGAAGTGCATTTCAAAGATTTAGGATTAATGGTCATAGATGAAGAACAGAAATTTGGTGTAGGCCATAAAGAGAAATTAAAAACTTTAAGAACCAATGTAGATTGTTTGACTTTAACAGCTACCCCTATTCCAAGAACCTTGCATTTTAGTTTAATGGGCGCCCGCGATTTAAGTATTATTAATACTGCGCCTGCGAATAGACAACCCATTCATACAGAAGTACAGGTATTTCATGAAGATATTATAAGAGAGTCTATCTACTATGAAACAGAAAGAGGGGGGCAGGTATTTTTTATTCATAATAGAGTGCAAGGCTTGGCTGAAATGTGCGAGATGATACAAAAACTTTGTCCTGATATTAGTATTGGTTATGCGCATGGACAATTAGAAGGACATCAACTAGAAGAAAAAATATTAGACTTTATTGAAAGAAGGTATGATGTGCTAGTATGTACCAATATTGTAGAAAGTGGGGTAGATATTCCGAATGTGAATACGATTATTATAAACAATGCACATCAATTTGGCTTAAGTGATTTACATCAATTAAGAGGAAGGGTAGGGCGTAGCAATAAAAAAGCCTTCTGTTATTTATTAGCACCTCCCATGAGCACCCTGCCCGATGATTCTAGAAAAAGATTACAAACCCTAGAGCAGTTTAGTGAGCTGGGTAGCGGGTTTCAGATAGCCATGCGCGATTTAGATATTCGTGGAGCGGGTAATTTATTAGGAGGAGAGCAGAGTGGATTTATGGCTGAAATTGGTTTTGAAATGTACCAGAAAATTTTAGCAGAAGCTGTGCGCGAATTAAAACGCTCCGACTTTAAAGAATTATTTGAAGAAGAAATTAGTAAACAAGATGATTTTGTACAGGATTGTACCATTGATACCGATTTGGAAATTATTATTCCAGATAGCTATGTTGAAAATATTGGAGAGCGTTTATCCTTATACACTAGAATGGATCAATCGGAGAATGATGAAGAGTTGGCCTTGATGCAAACAGAATTAGTGGATCGTTTTGGTCCGCTGCCAAATAGTGTGCATGATTTATTTATGACCATTCGTTGCAGACGTATTGCTATTTCCTTAGGTTTTGAAAAAATGACTTTGAAAGATGAAACTTTAAGATGCTTTTTTGTCAACAGACCTGATTCGCCTTATTTTGAATCTGAGACTTTTAAACAGTTACTAGACTATGCGCAAAAGAACATGAATAAAGCACATTTTAAACAAGTGGGTAGAAGCTTTATTCTAATCATAAAAGAGGTACAGTCTATGCAGCACTGCTATACAACCTTAGAAAAAATACATATTGGCGTTTTTCCTGTGCAAGTTTAAATTTATTTCAATTCTTTATTCAAATAAAAAGCCCTCTCGAATGAACGAAAGGGCTTTATAATGAGTTTGAAATTTACTCAGATTCTTTTAAACCAAGTTTACTAGAATCCTTTTTTAGCAACACCATCAGCGATAGCTTTAAGCGCATTTGTTTCGCTTAAAATGGCAGCCATTTTATTTCCTTTACCATCATTACCACCTGCCATATAACCGCCTCTTGCAGTTTTTGTGATGACAGCGTCATGCATTGGTACGTTTTTTTCTTTTGTTTTTAAGCAATACGCTTTAATCATTTTTGAAGTGTCCATTTTGTATAAATTTTAAAGTGAATATTTCTAATTGAAAGTAGGTTATTTATTGGGATTCATTTACGGAAAGGCTTGATTTTTTGTTAAAATGGCCAAAAAACGTATTAAATCTTGGGTTTAAGCATCAATTTTTGCGTATTTGGCATGTGTTTCAATGAATTCCCTTCTAGGAGCTACATCGTCACCCATAAGCATACTGAAGATACGATCGGCCTCTGCAGCACTCTCAATGGTTACTTGTTTAAGGGTTCTGCGTGCCGGATCCATGGTGGTTTCCCATAATTGATCTGCGTTCATTTCTCCCAAACCTTTGTAACGTTGAATGGTTACTGCGTCTTCTTTACCGCCGCCTAATTTTATCACTAATGCTTTTCTTTGTTCTTCGCTATAAGCATATTCTTGTTCTTTACCTCTTTTCACTAAGTATAAAGGAGGTTGTGCAATGTATACGTATCCGTTTTGAACAAGCTCGGTCATGTATCTGAAAATGAAAGTAAGAATAAGTGTAGCAATGTGAGATCCATCCACGTCGGCATCGGTCATAATTATTAATTTATGATAACGAAGCTTCGCAATGTTTAATGCTTTAGGATCTTCGGGTGTGCCTACTGTTACACCAAGAGCAGTATACATATTTCTAATTTCCTCATTCTCGTAAATTTTATGTTCCATCGCTTTTTCTACGTTCAAGATTTTACCACGCAGTGGTAAAATGGCTTGATAGCCTCTGTCACGACCTTGCTTCGCTGTTCCACCCGCAGAGTCTCCCTCGACTAAGTATAATTCGCATCTTTCAGGATCTCTATCAGAACAATCGGCTAATTTACCAGGTAAGCCACCACCCGTAAGTACTGTTTTACGTTGAACCATGTCACGCGCTTTCTTGGCAGCTACACGCGCTTGGGCTGCTAAAATAATTTTTGAGATTACATACTTAGCTTCCTTCGGGTTCTCTTCTAAATAAGCTTCTAATACGCGAGAAACGGTAGTTTGCACTACACCACTCACTTCACTATTGCCTAATTTAGTTTTTGTTTGCCCTTCGAATTGTGGTTCTGGTACTTTACAGAAATAATCGCACTTAAACCTTCTCTGAAATCATCTCCTTCAACAGTGACTTTAGCTCTTTCGAACAAACCTTCTTTATCACCATAACTTTTGAACACACGTGTAAGTGCTGTTCTAAAACCAGTTACATGCGTACCCCCTTCAATGGTATTGATATTGTTTACGTAAGAGAAAATGTTTTCTTTAAAATCGTCGTTATAGGTTAAGGCTACTTCTACCATTACATTGGAAGCCTCGTCTAAACCTTCTACATACAAGGGTTGAGAGATGATTGGATTTCTATTTCCGTTCTTATCTAACATTTGTACAAACTCCACAATACCCCCTTCGCTATAAAAATTCTTTGTATAAAAATTTCCTGTTTCGTCTTTCTCTCTTAAATCGGTTATGGTAATACTAATTCTTTTATTCAAATAGGAAAGTTCGCGTAAACGACTTTCTAAAATCTCTCTTTTATACACCGACTCTTGAAAGATGGTTAAGTCGGGCCAGAAGTGAACACGTGTTCCTGTTTTATCACTAGTGCCAGCTTCTCTAACTGCATATTTAGGAACACCAATGGAATATTCTTGTTCAAATATTTTTCCTTCTCTTTCAACGGTCACTAATAATTTAGTACTTAAAGCATTTACGCAACTCACACCCACGCCATGTAATCCACCAGAAACCTTGTAAGTATTTTTATCAAATTTACCACCCGCATGAAGCACGGTCATAACTACTTCCAAGGCTGATTTCTTTTCCTTAGTATGCATGGCGGTCGGGATACCACGACCATTGTCTTGAACGCTGATAGAGTTGTCCTCGTGAATATTCACTTCAATATGAGTGCAATAGCCCGCTAAAGCCTCATCAATTGAGTTATCGACTACTTCATACACTAGATGGTGAAGTCCTTTAGAGCCTACATCGCCAATGTACATGGCAGGTCTTTTTCGAACGGCTTCCAAGCCCTCTAAAACCTGGATACTGTCGGCACCATAATTCTTATTTTCTGCTGATTCGCTTGACTGTAAATCGTTGGACATAATTGTAATAAAATTTGTTTGTTTTTCGATGCATTCCGAATGCATACAAACTTAAGATAATTAAGGGTTTAAAGCCTGTTTTAGGCTCTATTTAGTTATCCCCATTTTAGGCATTTTGTGAATAGTTTTTTTGCCTAAAAACAGGGTGTTTTTTATGTCATTTTTGGGTCAGATTTGGGGGCTAAATAGTTCCTTTAGGCTTTATGCCTTAAATTTGCAGAAATGACACAGGTAGAAGAACTCTTAATGCAAGCAAATACAGCCCCTAGTTTTAGCGGCATGGCATTGCTATACAGCAAAGAGCAGCGTATTCCAGGGTCTACCCAATATCAAATTAAAAGGTATATGGCGCAGGAGGCTTGGGGTGCAGAAGATACCGGCATGTTTGTCTACCACTACAATGCCCAAAAGCCCAAAGAGAATTACTTAGAATTAAGATTTTGTATTTCTGGAAATAGATACTGTGATAATAAGGTTTGTGGGGGTTGTAATCAACTACCTACTTCAGATTGTATGGGTCCGATGAGAACAGTGGACGTTTTTTCTTTTCATTTTACAGCTACTTTTTTACATCAGTTTGTACATAATGTAAAAACAAATAATAAGAAAGATGAGTTGCTTGCTTTTAAACATACCGATAATTTTACTAAAACATTTCCTTTAAGTGTGAAAAAGCGAATTACGCTAGACGCCTTATTGAATCATAGTTACAGCGGTTCTTTAGAAAATATTTTTGTGAATGCAAAAATTCATGAACTCTTGGTGTACAGCTTAGAAAGTATCATTGACGAAAAAGAAGTAGTCTTTACTTGTAAGTTTTTAGCAGATGAAAGAGGCAAGCAAAGTATCTATCAAGCGCGTGAATTTTTATTACAACATATTGGCGATCCTATTACTATTAAAGAGCTGAGCCGTAAAGTAGCCATGAACGAATGTTATTTAAAGAAGGGCTTTAAAGAAGTCTACGGCACTACTATATTTGATTTCTATCA
This sequence comes from Sediminibacterium sp., assembly GCA_040380795.1. Lineage (GTDB taxonomy): Bacteria > Bacteroidota > Bacteroidia > Chitinophagales > Chitinophagaceae > Sediminibacterium. The sequence goes on from JBEIIN010000023.1 coordinate 6,377, forward strand.
ACAGCAAAGAATGGAGCATGCGAAGTATTTGTTGTATGAAAAATCGCTAAGTGTAACGGACGTTTCAGCACTTCTTGGCTATTCTTCTATCTCACATTTTTCTGCAGCTTTTAAAAAACATACTGGCTTAAAGCCTTGTGAGTTATTGAACTAAGTTATTGCACTCGAGTTCAAGTATCATTTATTTTTTCTTCCTAATTTTTAGTTATTTTTATTCTCTAAACATTTTACCATGCGTAATGTATTTGCCATAGCAATAGTATTATTTTGCAGCTCTTGTATTAACCAAAGAGTGGATTTAATTGTGCATCATGCACAAATTTACACAGTCAATAATGAATTTACAATGGCTGAGGCAATGGCTATACAAGAGGGTAAAATTGTAGCTATTGGAACCAATGATGCTATTTTAAAAGAGTATCAATCGGATTCTGTAGTGAATGCAAATAATGCTATAATATACCCAGGCTTCATTGATGCGCATGCGCATTTTTTGGGATATGGTCAGTCCTTGTATGCGGTTGATTTAATGTTTGTGCCTAGTTGGGAAGAAGCTATCGAAAGAGTGAAAGCCTTTGCTGTAAAGCATCCTGGTAAAGGTTGGATCAAAGGAAGAGGATGGGATCAGAATCGTTTTGCAGGCAAACAATTTCCTACCAATGCAGCATTAAATATTTTATTTCCTGATAGGCCTGTTATTTTAGAAAGAGTAGATGGTCATGCAAGTATTGCCAATGATTATGCATTAGCACTTGCAGGTGTGAAGGCAGGACAAACTATTGAAGGAGGTGAGTTCACAATGCAAAATGGAAAATTAACTGGTTTATTAATTGACAATGCAGTTGGGGTTGTTGAAAGAAAAGTACCTGCAACTACTAAAGAGGATTATAAAAATTGGTTAACTGCAGCGCAGCAAAATTGTTTTGCAACAGGTTTAACTACTATTACGGATTGTGGTTTACATCCGAACGATATTGATATGATTGATGCATTACATAAAAGCAATGATCTGAAAATGCGCTTGTATGTGATGTTAAGTGATAAGCCAAGCTCTTATACTTCTTCTTATTTTACCAACGGCGGGTACACAACAGATCGCTTAATGGTGAAAGGTGTTAAAGTGTATGGTGATGGTGCACTTGGTTCAAGAGGTGCCGCATTGATAGCGCATTATTCAGATAAGCCAGGCTGGGGTGGGTTTTTATTAAGTAGTCAAGCGCATTTTGATAGCATTGCCGCTAAATTAATTAATACCGATTTTCAAATGTGTACACATGCTATTGGCGATAGTGCGAATAGGGTGGTATTGAAAGTGTATGAGAAATATTTAAAAGGCAAGAATGATAAAAGATGGAGAATAGAGCATGCTCAAATATTAAATCCAGCTGATTTTCATTATTTCGCAGAGAATAATATTATACCTTCTGTTCAACCCACACATGCTACTAGCGATATGTATTGGGCAGGGGATAGATTAGGAGCAGAAAGATTAAAAGGAGGCTATGCATTTAAGCAATTATTAGAACAAAATAATTGGTTACCTCTGGGTACTGACTTTCCAGTGGAAGAAATTAATCCATTTAAAACATTTTTAGCAGCCGTTGCAAGACAAGACAGCAAAGGTTTTCCTGCAGGGGGTTTTCAAATGGAAAATGCTTTAACGCGTGAACAAACTATACGTGGTATGACCATTTGGGCAGCCAAAGCGAATAGAATGGAGAAACAAGTAGGTAGTATTGAAATAGGAAAGAAGGCCGACTTTATTATTTTAGATAAAGACTTAATGAAAGTAGCTACCGATAGTATTTTGCAAGTAAAAGTATTGAAGACCTATTTAAACGGCGAAAGAGTATTTTAACAGTTCATCAGTGCATATTGCATTTCATCCTGCGCTTTCAAGAGAATAAATACCTATTTCTCACTCTCGATCGCTGCGCTCAAACTTCGTTCGAAATAGTATTAATTCTCTTTTTCGCACAGATCTAAATTAAAAAGTTCATCAGTGAATATTGTATTTCACTCCTGAACATCGAGACATAGCGTAAAGAAATTTGTAAATTCTAACGTTGAAAAAGTCAGCATGTTTGAGCACGAAGTGCGAGTTCTGACTTTTAGTTAGAATTTATGAATTTTAGCGTCATGGCGAGCCGAGAAGGATGAAATATAATATTACAGATGAACCCTTCTAATTACAAACCGACCATGTCTTTAGGAATCACCCATGCATCAAATTCTTCAGGCGTTACATAACCTAATTTCACAGCCATTTCTTTTAGAGTAGTACCTTCTTTATGTGCTTTCTGTGCAATTTCAGCGGCTTTATAATAGCCAATCTTAGTATTGAGTGCAGTGACTAGCATTAAGCTATTATTAACGTGTTTGTTAATATTGGATTCAATAGGTGCTAATCCTACTGCGCATTTTTCATTAAAGCTTACGCAACCATCGCCGATTAAACGCGCGCTGTGTAAGAAATTATAGATCATTACGGGCTTGAATACATTCAATTCAAAATGTCCCATAGAGCCACCAATATTAATAGCCACATCATTACCCATTACTTGCGCAGCAATCATAGTTAAGGCTTCTGATTGTGTAGGGTTTACTTTACCTGGCATAATAGAAGAACCAGGTTCGTTGTCTGGAATAAAAATTTCTCCAATACCACTGCGTGGTCCAGAAGACAACATGCGCACATCGTTGGCAATTTTCATTAAACTTACGGCCACTGTTTTTAAAGCACCATGTGATTCCACAATAGCATCATGTGCAGCCAATGCTTCGAATTTATTTTCAGCAGTAATGAAAGGAAGACCTGTTAGTTTGGCAATATGCTTGGCAACATTTACTGAGTAATCTTTAGGGGTATTAATGCCTGTGCCCACTGCAGTACCTCCTAAGGCTAATTCACTTAAATGTGCTAAGGTGTTATGAATGGCTTTTAAGCCATGACTTAATTGACTCACATAACCAGATATTTCTTGGCCTAAAGTTAAAGGGGTAGCATCCATAAAATGGGTACGACCTATTTTAACAATATGCATAAATTCCTTGCTCTTTGCTTCTAAAGTATTTTTTAAAGCAGTAATACCTGGTAGGGTAGTTTCCGTTAAAATTTGATAGGCTGCAATATGCATGGCCGTTGGGAAGGTATCGTTAGAAGACTGAGATTTATTGACATCGTCGTTAGGATGCAAAAACTTTTCTTTATCGCTTAAGCTTCCTCCTTTAATAACATGCGCACGGTAAGCAATGACTTCATTTAAATTCATATTGCTTTGTGTGCCGCTTCCTGTTTGCCAAACCACTAAAGGAAATTGATCATCTAATTTACCTGCAATAATTTCATCACAAACCTGTCCAATTAAATCCGATTTTTCTTTAGGTAATACACCTGCATCCATATTAGTAAGGGCAGCTGCTTTTTTTAAATAGGCGAATGCTTTAATGATTTCTTTAGGCATTCGATTAATATCCTGTGCTATTTTAAAATTGTCAATACTTCTTTGAGTTTGAGCACCCCAATAAACATGAGCAGGTACTTTTACTTCACCCATCGTATCTTTCTCAATTCTGTATTCCATAATGTTATTTTTTCTATCGCAAAGGTACTAAACTGCCCATAAATTAATATGTAAATAGGGGAATTAATTCCCTTTGAATTCGGGCTTTCTTTTCTCTACAAATGCTGTAATACCTTCTTTCGCATCATGAGTAGTAAAGCATTCGCCAAATAGTCTAGCTTCGATAGCGTAGCCATTTTCTGCTTCGTTCCAAGCAGCGTTCACTGCTTTAATAGAATTGCCTATCGATAAAGGCGCTTTCTCATGCGTTACCCTTAATATAGAAAATGCTTTGTCTAATAATTCTGTTTGAGGCACTACATAATTCACTAATCCATAATTCATGGCTTGCGTAGCATTAATAGTTTTACCGGTAATGACTAATTCCATGGCTCTTCCTTTGCCTACTCTTTGGGTTAATCTTTGTGAGCCACCATATCCTACCATAATACCCAAGTTCACTTCAGGTTGTCCAAATACAGCACTTTCAGAGGCGATAATAAAATGACAAGCCATGGCTAATTCGCAACCGCCGCCTAATGCAAATCCATTCACACAGGCAATGATTGGTTTGGGAGAATTTTCTATTTTAAAAAATACATCTTGCCCTCTTTTGGCAAGGGCAGTTGCCTCTTCTTTCGACAAGGATTCAAATTCTTTTACATCTGCACCAGCTACAAAACTTTTTAAGCCAGCACCCGTTATCACAACACTTTTAATTTCCGGAAATTTATATACTCGATCCATTACGGCATCAAGATCTTTCATCACTTGCTGATTCAATGCGTTTAATTTGTCGGGACGATTAATGGTAATGATCAAGGTATGATCTTCCATTTTTGTAAACAAAGTTTGAAATGATGACATATAGTTTCAATTTAGAAATTAAAAAAGAAGTTTACTTATGATGTTCGGCCACCCATTGTTTTATATAGCTAGCAATATCGGCAGTGTTGGTTCCTGGGGCAAATAAAGTACCTATGCCCATTTCTCGTAGTGTAATACTGTCTTGTTCTGGAATAATGCCACCGCCTGTTAATAGTACATTGGTTAATCCTTTTTCTTGCATCAGTTGATACACTTTGGGAAAAACAGTCATGTGTGCGCCAGATAATATACTAATACCAATGGCATCTACATCTTCTTGTAAGGCAGCTTGTACCACCATCTCAGGGCTTTGACGAAGACCTGTATAAATAACTTCCATGCCTGCATCACGAAGGGCGGTGGCAATTATTTTAGCACCACGGTCATGTCCGTCTAGTCCAACTTTAGCTACTAATACTCTAATGGGTTTCATTACTATTAAATTACATTATTTTCCTGAAATTAATCGCAAACTATGTTCAATTCTTGCTACTGTATCAGAAAGTTCAATTGATTCAATGATCTCAAATACACCAGGTCCAAATTTACCACCTACTAGCATAATTCTAAGTGGTAATAATAAATCTCCTGGTTTTATTTCATGCGTAGTCGCTAATTCTTTAAAACCTGCTTCAAGGCTTGCTACTGGAAGTGTTTTGATACCTTCTGCAATTTTTTGAGCATATGTATTTACTAATGCATCAAAGAAGCGCTGCTTCTTTTCTTCCCATTTTGGTAAGATAGCTGCAATGTCAATACTGCTAGGTGCCGCAAAAAAGAAATGGCTTTGCGCTATAAAGTCCGCAAGTAAATGACAACGATCTTTTACTAGTCCAATGACTTTTACTAAATAAGGTGCTTCGTGTACTTCAATTTTTGCAGCTTCTAAAAAGGGTTGAAGTAATTCTGCTAATACTTTATTATCTGTTCTTTTGATCCATTCTTGGTTGAACCATTTTGCTTTTTCATAATCAAATTTCGCACCGCCTTTATGCACTCTTTCAATATCAAAACTTGCAATTAATTCATCCAAGCTAAATATTTCTTTATCCGTTCCATCATTCCAGCCTAATAGGGCCAAGAAATTTATAAAGGCTTCAGGTAAAAATCCTTTTTCTTTAAAACCAATAGTGGTTTCCTTCGTGATAGGGTCGTTCCAATCCATGGCGAAAACAGGAAAGCCTAAACGCTCTCCATCACGCTTACTTAATTTGCCACTGCCTTCTGGTTTTAATATCAAAGGCAAATGCGCCCAATTTGGCATTTTATCAAGTCCAAATAAATACTTCCATAATAATATATGCACGGGTGCACTAGGTAACCACTCTTCTCCTCTAAAGGCATGGGTAATTTTCATTAAGTAATCATCCACTACTACCGCTAAATGATAAGTAGGCATGCCATCTGCTTTTAATAAAACTTTATCATCAACAGTGCTTACATCAAAACGCACTTCACCTCTAATCATATCTGTAAAAACCACTTCTTCTTCATCGGGCACTTTTATACGAATAACATGAGGCGTTCCTTTTTTCAATAATTCAGCTACTTCGTTTTCACTTAGTGAAATAGAATTTTTCATTTCCATTCTATGCGCGCGACTATATTGAAAATTAGGTACCTGCTTTCTTTTCTCTTCTAAATCTTCTGGGGTATCAAATGCATAATAAGCAAAACCTTTTTCTATTAATATTTGAGCATATTGGGTATAAGTGGCTTTGCGCTCACTTTGTCTATAAGGTCCATAGGCACCACCATGCACAGTACTTTCATCTGGAGTGAGTCCACACCAGTTCAATGTGTCTAAAATATACTTTTCGGCGCCGGGTACAAATCGAGATTGATCAGTGTCTTCTATTCTTAAAATAAATTCCCCTCCATGATGCTTCGCAAATAAATAATTAAACAAAACCGTCCTTACCCCACCTAAGTGAAGACCACCTGTGGGAGAGGGTGCAAACCTGACTCTAACCTTTGAATCCATGCTCTTTTTTATTTATACAAAGATAATATTCAAATGGGCAAAAGAACTATTTATCTTTGGGTATGTATTTAGTAAAAACACCTTTTTGGCTGAGGGCCATTTACCCCTCTTGTACTTGGAAAATGCCCGGTACTGAAAAGGTAATTTATTTAAGTTTTGATGATGGCCCTCATCCAGAAGCTACCCCCTTTGTTTTAGCAGAATTAAAAAAGCATAATGCCAAGGCCAGCTTTTTTTGTATTGGTAAAAATGTAGCAACCCATCAAAATTTGTATGCGCAAATTATTCAGGAAGGCCATACGGTGGGTAATCATACCTATGATCATGTAAATGGATGGAAAACTGATACAAGTCATTATATTGAAAATATAGCACTAGCTGGTCAATTGATTCAGTCTAATTTATTTCGCCCACCTTATGGAAGAATGACAAGAGCGCAAATCAAAAAAATAAAAGCTGATAAAACTTTACCCCAAGAAATTATAATGTGGGATGTTTTAAGTGGAGATTTTGATTTGACTTTATCTGCCGAAGCTTGCACTAAAAATGTAATTAAAAATACAAGCGCAGGATCTATTGTTGTTTTTCATGATAGCGCGAAGGCCTTTGAAAGATTAAAAATAGCCCTACCAGCTGTTCTTGCACATTTTACTAATTTGGGTTATTCTTTTAAAGCAATTACTTCTAAATAGTAAAGAAAAAAACAATAAAGCATTAAAGCAAAAAAAAGGCCAAGGTAGAAACCCCAGCCGTATAATCCGTACCCTATAAAAAACAAAGTTTGTTGTCTGTACTAATA
>JBEIIN010000024.1:0-13453 GCA_040380795.1 Sediminibacterium sp.
AAGTGCAGCTTGCAAAAACCGACTGTCACTCGAGGAGCCATTTTACATTGTATTTTTTTGGCCTGGACCAGGAACCTACTTCGAAATGGTTTCAGAATGAGTCTGTGGGCCAAGTGTGGGTGCGCTCTGCAGCAGCTTCGGAGCCTGACCCGTCCCCAAAGATATCGGGGGCGCTGCACAAACGCACTTTGCACAAACCGATCGTCACGTAAGGAGCCATTTTAAATTGAATCTCGGCTTCGTTTAATAAGTTTAAGGCGCTTACTAAATAAGGAGTACTAATTTCTTTAGATACGCTAATATATTGTTCTCTCCATCCTTCAATAGATTCTAATAATTGAGCACTGGCTGGGTCCTTGCATACTAATAAGTTTCTAATAAAGCTGGCAAGTCCGTATAAAACCATATCGCCTTCAAAACCTTTTTGATTAATCTCATCATACAATAACATGGCCTGGGTAAGGTCCTGTTTAGTAAGGTGGTCTAGTAATTTAAAAAAGTAAGCCTCGTCTAAAATATTTAAATGCTCTAAAGTATTTTCGTAAGTCAAAGCTCCATTAGAAAAACTTACTATTTTATCTAAAATACTAAGAGCATCACGCATACAACCTTCACTTTTTTGCGCAATCAATTGCAATGCGTTTTTTTCAGCCTTGATATTTTCTTTACCAATAATTTCTTCTAAATGTGCTACGGTATCATTAGAAGTAATGCGTCTAAAATCAAAAATTTGACAACGACTTAAAATGGTAGGAAGAATTTTATGTTTTTCAGTAGTGGCTAAAATAAATATAGCATAGGGTGGTGGCTCTTCTAATGTTTTCAAAAAAGCATTGAAGGCACTGGTACTTAACATGTGTACCTCATCTACTATATATACTTTGTATTTTCCTGCTTGTGGTGCAAAGCGCACTTGCTCTACTAAGGTTCTAATATCATCTACTGAGTTATTAGAAGCTGCATCTAGTTCATGAATATTTAAACTTACTCCTTTTTCAAAAGAAACACAAGACTCACAAGTATTACAGGCTTCTCCTTCCTTGGTAATACTGGTACAGTTTATGGTTTTGGCTAAAATACGTGCGCAAGTTGTTTTACCCACTCCTCTTGGTCCACAAAACAAAAAGGCATGCGCCAAATGGTTGTTTAAAATGGCATTTTTTAAAGTAGTAGTAATAGGCGCTTGTCCCACCACTGTATTAAAGTTTTGGGGCCTATATTTTCTTGCTGAAACGACGAAATTATCCATAGTTGACGCGCAATATACACATTCAAAATCAAAAGTATTCACCGGGGAAATAAATCTTATCCCCTAATTGTTAAAGCCCCTTTTAGGTCCTTATTGCGTGCCCTTATTTCGTAGTATAATCCATGGGAGGATGTCTTTCAAAAGGGTGGACGCTGGGGTTAAAAATATGTCTAAAAGTGACCATTTGTCTGCTAGGTTGAGCGTCTAAGCTTTTATAAATATTGACCATTTTGGGATTCCAGTCCGCAGCCCAACCCATTTCGTAACCGCTATACAATTTTATTTTATGCAGCATGATATAGCAACAATAAATTAAATAACTATCAATGCCCAAGGCTTGGTATTTAGGCACTACTCCAAAAGCCAAACCTGTTAATTTATCATTGCTTCCTCTAAACTTCATCCAAAGCAAATGTAGTTTTTGAAGAAGCCCCAACTTCCCATTGAAATATTTAAAGTACTGATTCACATCTGGAATATTAATAAACATGGCAATAGGTTCTTCTTTGTAATAAGCAAACCAAATTACTCTTTCATCCATCACCGCTTTCAAAGTTTTAAATAGTTTTAATATTTGTTCAAGGGTAATGGCTTTTTCTTCTCCATGTTGCGCCCAGGCACTATTATATATGTGCACAAAGTCCTTGGCAAATTTTTCTAAATTATTTTTATCTAAATGCAGGGCTGAATAATCGGGCTTGGCTTTAAATTTATTATAACGCTCTTCAAAACGAGGAGGAAGGGGTTCTCGTAAATCCTTTTGATAATAATATTGGGTATAATAATTTTGAAAACCATAATTGGTTATCAGCGCTTCATAATAGCTTGGGTTGAAAGACATACCATACATGGGTTCTTTGTCAAATCCTTTGACCATCAGTCCCCACCATTTATCTCTATCGCCAAAATTTATAGGACCATCCATGGCCTCCATACCATTTTCACTCAACCATGCTTGAGCAGTTGAAAAAAGTAAATTCGCGGTAGCTTGTTCATTGATGCAATCAAAAAAACCTACACAACCTACAGGAAATTCAGTCCCTTTATTTTTATAGCTCTCGTAATAAAATGCAGCTATGCGACCGGTGCAAATACCTTCTTCATTTTGCGCTATCCATCTTTTAGCGTCACCTTGTTTAAATAATTTATTATGACCACGATCAAATACCTGATTCACTTCATTATCCAAAGGGCGTATATAATTTGGATTGCTTTTATTTAAAGAAGCATTAATTTCTAGAAATTCTTTTTCTAATAAGGGGGTATTTACTTCAATAATGCTTGCAGCCATATTCATGTATTGAAATTAGAATTTTTTTAAGATACTTAAAGCAAATAGGGCAGCTGTTTCTGTTCTAAGCCTGGTAGGTCCTAAATGTATGGCCTGGTAATTATTTGCAAGGGCTAATTCAATTTCTGTAGAAGAAAAATCGCCCTCGGGTCCTATGAGTAAAAGTAAATCTGAAGAGGTATCTATTTTTTTAATATCTATTTTATCACCAGCTTCGCAGTGCGCAATTAATTTCTGGGCTTGTTTTTGATTTTGAATGGCTTCTTTGAATTTTACAGGGGTACCTAAAACGGGCAACCATACCTGTTGACTTTGTATCATGGCCGATTGCAAAATATTTTGAAACCTTTCCAACTTAAATTTTTCAAATATGGTATGCTCGCAAAGCAGTGGCAAAATTTCATATACACCCATCTCAGTGGCTTTTTCTAATAGCCATTCTAACCTAGTAAGGTTTTTGAGAAGTCCAATGCCTAAAGTAATTTTTTGTGAGGGCGCAGCTATAAATTTTTCTGATTGTATTTGTACAATGGTATTTTTTTTATGCGCACTGAGAATAGTGGCTTCAAATAAATAGCCCAACCCATTGGTAATATCTACTCTTTGATTTTCTTGCATTCTAAGTACTTGAACGCAATGCTTGCTGCTTATTTCATTTAAGGTAAAACTAGTTTGGCCAGATAAAATACTAGGCTCGTAAAAATAAGGTATCGACATAGTTTCGACTTATTTAAAACGGTTGGTCGTCATTAATGCCTTCGTCAAATTCGCCTTCATTCATTTTACTTCCTTGAATAAAGAACTTACCGCCATCTGGTGTGCCACCACTATTTAAACTAGGTTGCAAGGGTTTGTAATTACTTGCTAGTCCTGGTATTCCTGCATCACCTTCCCATTCTTCAAATCTTTGAATATCTAAATTTGCTCTTAGTTTAATTAAATCTAATCGACCATTTCTATGCTTGGCAATTCTAATATGCGTTTCCCCTTGTGTGCTTTCTCCCATCTCATTGCTCATTACCTCATAGTATTCAGGACGATAAATAAACATAACCATATCCGCATCTTGCTCAATCGCACCCGATTCACGTAAATCACTCAACTGAGGCATCTTACTTTCCTTTCTAGTTTCAACCGCACGACTTAATTGAGATAGAGCAATAATTGGAATATTCAATTCCTTTGCTAAAGCTTTTAAACTTCTTGAGATATTACTAATTTCTTGTTCACGGTTAGAATTTCTATCACCAGAGCCACTCATTAATTGTAAGTAGTCAATGATGATTATTTTAACTTGGTGTTTGTTCACCAGTCTTCTTGCCTTTGCTCTAAATTCAAAAATATTTAATGCAGCGGTATCGTCAATATAAATAGGGGCTTGCTCTAATTTTTTAATACCCTTGCTATGTAATTGTTGGTATTCGTACTCTTCTAATTTACCTCTTGAAATTTTTTCCATTTTAATTTCACTCTCCGCACTTAAAATACGTTGTACTAATTGAGAAGCGCTCATCTCTAAACTAAAAAATCCAACGGCCTGTGGTTTAGTAGGATGTAATGCTGCATTGCGCGCCAAGTTTAAGGCGAAGGCAGTTTTACCCACTGAAGGACGGGCAGCTAAAATAATTAAATCTGTTGGTTGCCATCCGTAAGTAATTCTATCGAGTGAAGTGAATCCACTAGGCACACCCGATATCTCATCTTTCTTCGTTCTTAATTGATCGATACGTGTTACAGCATGTGCTAAGGCATCTCCAATATCCACGAAGTTTTTCTTCAAGTAGTTATTAGTGATATTAAACATTTTGGTTTCACTATCATCTAGTAAATCAAAAACATCGGTGCTATCTTCATAAGCGTTCGCAATCACTTCACCACTTATTCTAATTAATTCTCTTTGAATAAATTTTTGTAAAACAATTCTACCATGCGCTTCAATGTTCGCGGTAGATACAACCACATTAGTTAATTTAGAAATATAGTAAGCGCCACCAATAATGTCTAACTGCTCACGCATTTTTAATTCTTCCACCATGGTCAACATGTCAATAGGCATGTTCTTTTGTTGCAAGCCCTGCATGGCGCTAAAAATAAGTTGATGCCCTTCTACATAAAAACATTCTGGCTTTAAAATTTCGCTAATGGTATCGAATGCACTTTTGTCTAAGAGTATGGCACCTAACACCGCTTCTTCTAGTTCTCTTGCTTGTGGTGGAATCTTTCCATACATCATAGAACTAATATCTATATTGCTATTTTTCTTCTTTGTTCTGTTTGTATTTATACTAGGGATAGACATAGTGATTGACCAATTTTCTTACTGCGAAAATCAAACCAAATTAGGACTTCAAGAAATTTAGTTTTGCAATAGGGTTGTACACAGGTCTTCGCCATATGAAATCCACAAAAAAAGGGGGTTATTAACGGGTTTTGCACCTAGTTTTTAACTAAAAGCACTTAAAAATTAGTATTTTTGAAGCTATACTATAAAATTGTTCTATGACGATTAGTTATCGCTGGCTGAGTGAATATTTACCGCAGGAGGTAAGCCCTGAAAAGTTATCTATTATTTTAACTTCTATTGGGCTTGAGGTGGAGTCATTAGAAAAATATGAAAATTTCAAAGGAGGCCTTGCTGGATTAGTGGTGGGAGAGGTTTTAGAAGTGGTTAAGCATCCGGGTGCAGATAAATTAAATTTAACCAAGGTAAATATTGGTAAGGACCAACCCTTAAATATTGTTTGTGGCGCAAGCAATGTAGCAGTAGGACAAAAAGTAGTAGTGGCCACTATTGGAACTACAATTTATCCTAAAGCAGGCGAGCCCATTACCATGAAGCTTGCTAAAATTAGAGGTGAGCAAAGTGAAGGAATGATTTGTGCGGAAGATGAAATTGGTTTAAGTGATGATCATGGAGGCATTATTGTTTTGGATGCCAATATAAAAGCAGGTACGCTTGTTTCAAGTATTTATGAGTCCTATGAAGATTGGATTTATGAAATTGGACTTACGCCTAATAGAATGGATGCCATGAGCCATTATGGAGTAGCTAAAGATGTTTGTGCTTATTTATCTTATCATGAATCACCGGTGTCTGCCATTAGTCCTTTTAAAAAGCAGGCCAGTAAAGATAAATCGGTAGCGCCTTTTAAAGTAAGCATTGAAGATACTGCAGGCTGTAAAAGATATTCTGGGGTAGTGATAGAAGGTGTTACGGTGAAAGAGTCTCCTACTTGGTTAAAAAATAAATTACAAGCTATTGGTGTGCGTAGCATTAATAATATTGTAGACATTACGAATTATATTTTGCATGAAACAGGACAACCGCTGCATGCATTTGATGCAGGGGAGATAAAAGATAAAACTATTGTCGTAAAAAAATATCCAGCAGGTACTAAGTTTACTACACTAGATGGCATAGAGAGAACATTAACTGCTAATGATTTAATGATTAGCGATACGCAAAAACCTTTATGTATTGCAGGTGTGTTTGGGGGGTTAAGCTCTGGCGTAAAGACAAGTACCACGAATTTATTTTTAGAAAGTGCACTATTTGAAAATGTACATATCAGAAAAACCTCGGTGCACCATGGTTTAAGAACCGATGCAGCTACTCGTTTTGAAAAGGGGGTGGCCATTGATGGCACAGCGTTGGTATTAGAACATGCTGCTCAATTAATACAAGAATTAGCGGGTGGAAAATGTAGTGAAGTCATAGATGTCTATCCTGCACCAGCCCCTAAAACTAAAGTGAACATAAGCTTCGCTTATTTAAAAAAATTAAGTGGAAAACTGTATCCAACAGATAAAGTGAAAACCATTCTTAGTAGTTTAGGTTTTGAAATTTTAAATGAAAATGCAGAAGGTTTAGAATTAGCCGTGCCTTATCATAAGCCAGATATTAGTATTGCTGCAGATATAGTAGAAGAGGTATTAAGAATTGATGGCCTTGATAATATTGCAATTCCTAGTGTGATTACTATGAGTCCTGCCATTGATCCACTAGAGAAAAAAGAAAAGTTCAAAGATAAAATAGCACAATATTTAGTAGGTCGTGGCTTTACAGAAATCTTAACCAACTCTATTACCAATAGCGCTTATTTTTCTGAAGAAGTGATTGCGCGTTCTGTAAAAATGTTGAATAATTTAACAGCAGAATTAGATTTGATGCGCCCCTCTATGTTAGAGACAGGACTGGAAACGATTGCTTATAATATTAATAGAAAAAATACGGCTATCTCCTTTTTTGAAATGGGTAAAGTGTATGGAAAATCGGGTAATGGTAAATATTACGAGTCGGAGCAATTAGCCATTTATATTTCAGGCAAACAAAATGCAGACGGATGGAGAACCAAGGCCCAGCCTGCCGATTTTTTTGTAGCCAAGGGCATGGCCACTGCTTTATTTAAATTATTAGGACTTCCGAACGGACAGTGGAAAAGCGCAGACCCGGGGCAAGTTAATTATACGGTTGATAAAAAAACAGTTTGTACTGTTGAAGTAATAGGTACCAAAAAACTACAAGCATTTGGTATTAAGCAATCGGTATTATACATCCAATTCGATTTAGCTAATTTACTTGCTTTGTACCAAAGTCAGCAAGTTGTTTACCAAGAGGTTTCTAAATATCCTTCAGTGGAGCGTGACATTGCATTAGTGCTGCCAACAGCTACAGAATATGCAGCCATTGAACAAAGTATTGCAGCTGTTAAATTAGCAGCGCTTCAGCAAACCAGTGTTTTTGATATTTTTGAAAGTGAAAAGTTGGGTGACCAGAAAAAATCGGTGGCCATTAATTTTGTTTTTAATGCTACAGATAAAACATTGACCGATGTTGAAATAGATACAATGATGAAAAAATTGGTTGAAACCTTTGAAAAAAACCTACAAGCAGAAATTAGAAAATAAATTTTTCAGCAAATCAAAATACAAGTATGGTGGATATTGCTAGTTCATTAACTAATTTACAAGAGAAAATACAACTCTTATTAAAGCGCACTGCTTTAATGGAAAAGGAAAATATACAATTAAAGGCAAGCTTGACTAAGGAGCAAAACCTAGTGAAGGAATTAATGGATGAAGTACAGCAGGGTAAATCTAAAATAGCAGCTGCCATGGTGAATACAGCCAATATGCAACCTTCGGACAAAGAAGCCTTGATTAAAAAAGTAGACCATTATATTAAAGAAATAGATACTGCCATTAAAAATTTGAACCCTTAATTTATGTCAGACAACCAAGAAGCCAATTTAATCCCTGTAAATATTACTATTGCCGATAGGTCCTACCGTATTAAACTTGCTGCCAAGGATGAGGAGGCGGTTCGTAAAACAGCAGCCCTGATCAACCAAAAAATGGTGGAGTTTAAAAATGCCTATGCGGGCAAGGATATGCAGGATTATATATCTATGGTTTTACTTTGGTTCACCACCGAGCAGCAGCAGACGGGCCAAAACCTCTATGAGCTAGAAGACATTCAAAATCAGATTGATGCCTTGGCTAGTTCTATTGAAAAGGCGCTTTAGGCCACATAATTTGCCCCCTTCGACTCCATTCTTTCCATTATTTGATTATCTTCGTAGCGGAACCTTTGACGCATTATGAATAATCTAAATACGTCATCCTAGAGTTAAAGAAGAAATGAAGCTTGCTATAGGTGACTATCAATGATTTATAAATAATATAGGATTAATGTTTTGACCTCATTCACCATGAAGTTTTAACCTCATTAACAACGAAAAAGGGGAGTATGATTTATTTACAAACAACAAGATTTAAACAATGGACCAGAACATATTATTCGTCATCATTGGAGGCGCTTCCCTACTCGGGGGCTTACTCGTAGGCAAAATTGTATTTGCCCGCAATACCAAAAAACAAGTTGAAGAAGCCGAAGCACAAGCTGCTAATATTTTAAAAGAAACCGAATTAAGAGCGGAGACGATTAAAAAAGAAAAGCAATTGGAAGCGAAGGAGCGTTTCGTGCAATTAAAGTCCGAATACGATCGTGACTTATTAGAAAAAAACAAAAAAATTGGCGAGGCTGAAAATAGAATTAAGCAAAAAGAACTTACGATTAATCAAAAAGAAGTCTCTTTAGATAAACAAGTTAAAGACAACGATGTCATTAAAGAAAAATTGAATCGTGAGATTGACTTAATCAATGTAAAGCGCACTGAATTAGAGAAACACCAAGAAGAGCATATCCGTAGATTAGAAAAGATATCTAATCTTAGTGCAGAAGATGCTAAGCAGCAATTAATTGAAAGTTTAAAGCATGAGGCGCAAACACAGGCCCTTGTTTTACAACAAGAGATTATTGAAGACGCGAAGCAAAAGGCTACTAAAGAAGCTAGAAAAATTATCATTCAATCTATTCAAAGAACGGCTGCAGAAGTAGCCATTGAAAATACAGTGACTGTATTTAATTTGGAATCAGATGAAATGAAAGGTCAAATTATTGGAAGAGAGGGTCGTAATATTCGCGCCATTGAAGCAGCTACGGGAGTAGATTTAATTGTAGATGACACACCAGAAGCCATTTTACTTTCATCATTTGATCCACTTCGTCGTGAGATTGCGCGTTTAAGTTTACAACGTTTGGTAACAGATGGTCGTATCCACCCTGCGCGTATTGAAGAAGTAGTAGAAAAAACACGTCGTCAATTAGAAGATCAAATTGCAGAAATTGGAGAGCGTACCGTTATCGAATTAGGTATTCATGGATTACATAAAGAGTTGATCAGAATTATTGGTAAGATGCGTTTCCGTTCTTCTTATGGTCAAAACTTATTAATGCACTCACGTGAGACCGCTAATTTATGTGGTATCATGGCAGCTGAATTAGGATTGAATCCAAAACTAGCAAAAAGAGCAGGTCTTTTACATGATATCGGTAAAGTGCCTGACGAAGAAACTGAATTAAGCCACGCCTTATTAGGGGCAAAACTAGCTGAGAAATACGGCGAAAATCCAGCAGTGGTGAATGCCATTGGGGCCCACCATGATGAAATGGAAATGGAATATGTGATTTCTCCGATTATCCAGGCTTGTGACGCGATTAGCGGTGCGAGACCAGGAGCAAGAAGAGAGATTATGCAACAGTATATTCAGAGAATCAAGGACTTAGAAAACTTAGCGATGAACTACCAAGGGGTAGAAAAAGCCTATGCGATTCAAGCGGGTCGTGAGTTAAGAGTCATTGTTGAGGCTGAAAAAGTAACGGATGCCAGTTCTGATCAATTAAGCTTCGAAATAGCCCAAAAAATACAAACTGAGATGACTTACCCTGGTCAGATTAAAGTAACCGTTATAAGGGAGAAAAGGGCTGTGAACATTGCCAGATAGGCGATTATTAATTTTGGATCAAATAATTTGGATTATAAGGTGGGTTCTCCTACCTTTGCCGTCCGCAAAAACAATGTATTATGAGCGAAGCAGTAAAATTTGTACACGAGCAATTGACCGCAAAAAAAGACTATCCAGCCTTCAAAGCTGGTGATAATATTACCGTAAACTACAAGATTGTAGAGGGTGGTAAAGAGCGTATCCAAAGTTTCCGTGGAGATGTAATTAAAACACAAGGAACAGGCGCAACTGCCTCTTTCACAGTGCGTAAAATCTCTGATGGAGTGGGCGTTGAGCGTTTATTCCCTTTCTTATCACCTAATATCGATGGTATTTTGTTGAATAAGTCTGGTAAGGTACGTCGTGCTAAATTGTACTACTTACGCGATAGAAGCGGTAAGAGTGCTCGTATTAAAGAAAAAAGATTCTAAAGAGAAAGATTTTAAAGAGATAGCTAGTAAACCACTAGTAAACTATACGAAGCCCCGTTTTCATACCTATGAAATCGGGGCTTTTTTGTAACAAATAATTGGCTATTTATAGGTTTAATTCGTAAAAAATAGTGCTTTTCTATTTTATAATTACCTTACCTTTAAGCATATAAACTTAACATTATGGGAAATTTAGGATTTCAAGAATTATTAATTATTGGTGTGGTTATTTTAGTAATGTTTGGCGGACGTAAAATCCCTGAATTCATGCGTGGATTAGGAAAGGGTATTCGCGAATTCAACGATGCTAAAAACAACGTGAAAAAAGAAATCGAAGACGGAATCAAAGAAAAAGACGAAAAACCTGCTTAATTTATAAGCCTTTGTTTCGGTTTACTTCCATTAAAGACTACCATGCTGCTTTACTAGCAGATCATACAACTTGTACCCAAGCGGTTAAATATTACTTGGACCAAATTACTGCGCATGAAAATTTAAATGCTTATTTAGAAGTATTTTCTAAAGAAGCCTTAGAGCAAGCAGCTATATTAGATACAGAAAGAAAGCAAGGTAAAAAAGTAGGTATGTTACATGGGGTTGTTATAGGTATTAAAGATGTGCTTTCTTACAAAGCACACAAATTAAGTGCTGCTTCTAAAATCTTAGAAAATTATACTGCTGTTTATACAGCCACAGCCATTCAAAAATTAGTAGACGAAGGAGCCATAATTATCGGGCGCCAGAACTGCGATGAATTTGCAATGGGCTCTAGCAATGAAAATTCTGCCTATGGTCCTGTAAAAAATGCAATAGATAATTCAAAAGTACCTGGTGGTTCTTCTGGAGGATCGGCTGTTGCTGTTCAAGCTGGTTTATCTATGATTAGTATTGGATCCGATACAGGTGGATCTGTAAGACAACCTGCAGACTTTTGCGGAGTGGTGGGATTAAAGCCAAGTTATGGTCGTATTTCTCGTTATGGTTTAATTGCCTATGCCTCATCCTTTGATCAAGTAGGTATATTTTCAAAAACCATCGAAGATGCTGCACTTGTTTTAGAAGTGATGGCAGGCGAAGACGAATTTGATAGTACGGTTTCCAGTAAACCTGTTCCTGCATATAGTAAAGAAATAGAAAACACAATTAGCCCTAAAAGAATTGCCTATTTTAAAGAAACACTTTTTCATCCGGGCCTAGACGCGGAAATTAAAACAAAAATAGAAAGCTATTTAAAAGACTTGACGGCTAAGGGGTATATAGTGGAAGCCATTGATTTCTCTTTATTATCTTATTTGGTGCCCACTTATTATGTATTAACTACTGCAGAGGCCTCCAGTAATTTATCAAGATTTGATGGCATTAAGTTTGGACATAGAACCAAGGAAAGTATTGCTGATTTGAATGACTTATATAAAAAAACGAGAACAGAAGGTTTTGGCGAAGAAGTACAAAGAAGAATTTTACTTGGTAGTTTTGTTTTAAGTGCCGGTTATTTCGATGCCTATTTTACCAAGGCGCAACAAGTAAGACAAAAATTAGTGGACTTGACAAATGCTGTGTTTTCAAAATATGATTTAATACTATCGCCTACTGTTCCCACAACAGCTTTTGGCTTAGGAGAGAATAATCATTCGGCTACTGAAATGTTTTTAGCAGATATCTATACGGTGTATGCGAACTTGGTGGGCATACCAGCCATATCTATTCCCTTATTTACGCATAGTAATGGTATGCCGTTTGGCCTACAAGTAATGAGTGCTAGTTTTAATGAGGTAGGCTTATTAAGCTTTTCGAAAGACCAGATGGCCTCTAATAAAAAATAGCTTTCAGCAATTTAAAAATCGTCTTCTAATTCATCTTTATCGTCAAATAAATCATCGTCGTCAATATCTTTGAGATCATCATTCAAATTAAAGTCATCGTCGTCGTCTGATGGTTTAAACTTACCTGGTTTTTTGGAAGCTTTTTTAGGCAGATCAAATTCTTCAAAGTCAGGATCCCAGCTAGTATCTTCTTCTGTCTTTCCCCAATCATCGTTCACATCCTCCTCATCCTCCAAGTCATCTTCATCTACGTCTTTTTTCTTCGCAGCTGATTTACTTGCTTTATCTGCTTTCACAATACCATTTTTTGGTGCAGCAGTCTTTTTTTCTTTGATAGTTTTTAATGCCATAGGTAATTATAAAATTAACAATGTAAAATTTCAACTCAAAATTGTATTTACCAAAAAAAATGAGTCTTTTTTTTAAAATACTTGTATTAAATTTTTACGCAGTTTTAATATAATTAAAATTAAATATGTACGATTTGATCTCTTCCTGGTCCGTTGGAAACATATTTTACAGGAACACCTAAATATTTATTAATAAAGTCTATGTAGGTTTTCATGGTAGCAGGTAATTCTTTCTCATCCTTCATTTTAGTCGTATCGATATTCCATCCTTGCATTTTCTTCCAAATAGGGGCCACTGGAGTACCTACTAACTGAAAAGGAACATAATCTATCTCTTTGCCTTCCATTTCATAAGCGATACCTAGTTCTAATTCTTTAAATGTATCTAGAATATCGGCCTTGGTCATAATAATTTGTGTTACACCATTGATCATGCAAGTATACTTAAGTGCCACTAGGTCAATCCAGCCACATCTTCTTGGTCGGCCGGTAGTAGCTCCAAATTCGCTACCTAGTTTTCTTAATTCTTCGCCAACCTCATTATGTAATTCGGTAGGGAAGGGACCGCTACCTACTCTTGTGCAATAAGCCTTTGTAATGCCAAATACTTCATTGATTAATTTAGGTGCAATACCTAAACCAGTACATACACCTGCAGAAATAGTATTAGAAGAGGTCACAAAAGGGAAGGTACCAAAGTCAATGTCTAACATAGAACCTTGTGCGCCTTCGGCTAGTACTTTTTTGCCTTTTGAAATTTGATCGTTAATAAAATACTCGCAATTAATAATATTCATCGTTTTTAGAAACTCTAAGGCTTCAAAAAACTCAGTTTCCATTTCGCTAATATCTTCGTTGAAATTAAAACTATCTAAAATTTTCTGATGCTTCATTCTTAAAGTAATATACTTGCTAATGAAGTTCTTATTGAGTAAATCACCTACTCTTAAGGCATTACGGCC
>JBEIIN010000025.1:0-13350 GCA_040380795.1 Sediminibacterium sp.
ATTATTTGTAATATCTTCTCCTGCAACACCATCACCTCTAGTGCAGGCGCGTACTAATAAATCGTTTTCATAAAGTAGTGAAATACTAGCTCCATCAAATTTTGGCTCTACACAATAAGTAATCTCCTCTAGGCTGGCGCCTTCTTTCGCTTTGCGATCAAAGTCAATTAAGTCTTCTGCATTATAGCTATTTTCCAAACTTAACATGGGCACTAAATGCGCCACCGTCTCAAAAGAATTATTTAAACTATTACCTACTCTTTGACTAGGGGAGTCCTTGGAAATTAAAGACTCATTCGCCGATTCAATGGTAATTAATTGCTGATATAATTGGTCGTATTCAAAATCGCTAATGAAGGGCTCGCTAGCAACATAATATTGGTACTCATGAAATTTAAGTAAATTTCTTAAGGAGCTTAATTCGATGGTATGGGGCTGCGCTAGGTAGGTCGCGGTAAGGGACTGAAAACTTTGTATTTGGGAGGTATTGTACATGCTGTAAAATGTCTGCTAAAATACAAATTGTTTTATTCTTTTATTTCGTATTTTGGGTAAGAAATTTTATTTCTTCTTTTGCTTATGCTTGAACACTATAAATCTGCCTCTTTAACGACTGCTGCCCATACCAAGGAGGCGGTATCCTTAGTGGAATCTTATCCAGCAGTACCGCTAACGGTGGATTGTGTAATATTTGGTTTTGATGAAAATGCACTCAAAGTTTTACTTATCAAGAGTGATTTGGCTCAGTTTGCAGAGAAATACTCTTTATTAGGCGATAATGTCAAATCTAATGAGGATTTGGACGATGCCGCTCATCGGGTACTTTTAGAGAGAACGGGTATGAAAGATGTTTATCTTGAACAGGTGCATAGTTTTGGCAAGCCCCAAAGACATCCAGGTGGCAGGGTAGTGACTACGGTATACGCTTCTTTATTAAATATAAAACACCACGAATTATCTATCACAGACCATGAATTAAATTGGCATCAAGTGGGAGAGCTGGGCGAGATGGCCTTTGACCATAAGGAAATATTAGATGTCTGTGTAAATTGGTTGCAAAAGAGAATTCAAGAACATCCATTGGCCTTTAACTTACTGCCTAAAAAATTCTCCTTAAGACAGTTGCAAAATGTATATGAGGCCATCTTAAATTGTCAATTGGACCGACGCAATTTTAGGAAAAAATTTGCTGCGATGGGCTACTTAATCGACACCCATGAAATGGAAGTAAATGTGACGCACCGCCCGGGTAAATTATATACTTTTGACTTTGAAGCGTATCAGCAGCGCAAGAAAAGTGGGGTAGGTATTGATTTTTAAAAAATGCGATTGCTTGCCTATAATTTAATACCTTTATTCACTATTTAAACAGGTATTATTATGTTATATTCAATGACAGGATATGGTCGCGCTGAAGCTACTTTTAAAGACAAGACCATTTTGGTGGAAGTGAAATCGCTTAACGGCAAACAATTTGATTTGCGTTTGAATATTCCCTTCATGTTAAAGCCTTATGAAGTAGAAATTAGAAATAAGTTAAATGAATCCTTATTAAGAGGAAGTGTAGAGTCTACTATAACCATTAAATCTAATGGCATTTCTAAACCGGTAACAGTCAATAAAGAATTAGCTAAATCTTATTACCAACCTATTGTGGAACTAGCCGATGAGTTGGGTATTCCTAAAGAAAATATTTTAAGTACTTTATTGAAAATGCCCGATGTGGTTTCTTCAAGTAGCGAAGTATTGACTGAAGAAGAATGGAAACAAATTCAAGATTTATTACAAGAAGCCATCAAAGCTTTAATGCATCATCGTTTAGAAGAAGGCAAGTCGGTTGAAAAAGATTTATTAGAGCGTGTAGCAGCTATTGAAATGCATCAAGCAGATATAGAAAAATTTGAACCCAATAGAAGAGTGAAGATTAAAGAGGGCTTGGTTAAATTATTGGAACAACATGTAGGCCCCGATAAATATGATAACAATAGATTAGAGCAAGAGCTTATTTATTATATTGAAAAAATAGATATTTCAGAGGAAAAAGTAAGGTTGAATAATCATTGTACTTATTTCAAAACAGTTTTAAAAGAAGCAGAGGCTTCTAAAGGAAAAAAACTTTCTTTTATTTTACAAGAAATGGGTAGAGAGATTAATACCACTGGCTCTAAAGCCAATGATATGGAAATGCAGAAGGCTGTGATTTTAATGAAAGATGAATTAGAAAAAGCAAAAGAACAAATATTAAACGTTTTATAAAATGGGTGTATTGAAAAATAAAATAGCTTTTATTTTAATTTGTTTATTTTTTGTTTTGTCTGGATGTGAGACCAAACAACTTTTTGAACAAAGCACTATTTATCCCAATCACAACTGGCCTTCAAAGCAAGCAACAAAGTATCAGTTTAATGTTACGGATACAGCGGCCACTTATAAATTATTTTTTGTCATCAGACATCACAATGCTTACCATTATAAAAATATTTGGCTAGACCTTATTATCAAAAGCCCTACGAATGCCATTACTAAACAAGTGCTTAATTTAAATTTAGCAGATGATGCAAAGGGTTGGTTAGGCACAGGAATGGATGATATTTATGATCAAAGAATTCCAATAACGGCAACGCCTATTCATTTAAATAAAGGGGTCAATGAAATAAGTATTCAACATACCATGAGAGAGGATCCCCTAGATAATATTTTATCTACAGGCATTAGAGTAGAAAAAGTTAAACCATGAGTTGGAAAGGCATAAAAGTGAATAATTTAAAATTAGTAAGTCTTATTTATTGGGTCTTTCTAACTTACATGATTGCGGCCTTTATTTGGTGGTATGTATCCTTGGAAAAACAAAACAATGAAATTGCATCTATTAAATTTCAATCTATCCAATTAAACGACCCCTCCTTGGCAGCTAAGACCCATGCCATTCAAGATTTTCAACTAAGAAAGACAAAACAATTTATTGGAGAAGGTCTAACCATTTTAGTCTTATTCTTGTTGGGGGCTATTTATGTTTACCGCTCCTTAAAAAAACAATTGCGTTATGCCGATCAGCAGCAAAATTTTATGATGGCAGTTACTCATGAATTGAAAACACCTATTGCCATTTCGCATTTAAATATAGAGACACTTTTAAAAAGAGAATTAGATACTACGCAACAATTAAAATTATTAGAAGCTACTTTAAAAGAAACAAAAAGACTAGATCATTTAAGCACTAATATTTTATTGACAGCTCAATTAGATATGGGCCAGTACGAGGCGAATAAGCAATTAGTGAATCTGTCTGAACTGCTGAGACAAAATATTAAATCATTTCAAGAAAGGTATCCTTCTAGAATTTGTAATACCATGATAGAAGACGCAATGGAAATACAAGGGGAGCCTTTATTAATTCAATTATTAATTAATAATTTAATTGACAATGCCAATAAGTATGCACCCGTGACAGAGCCTATTTATATTCATTTACAATCCAATCATAATACGATTCAGCTTATTGTTAAGGACCAAGGGCCTGGTATTGCAGCTGGTGATAAAAATAAGGTATTTGAAAAATTTTATCGTGTAGGCGCTGAAAGTACCAGAACCACTAAGGGCAGTGGATTAGGCCTTTACCTTTGTAAAAGAATTGCCGAATTTCATAACGCCACTATTCAATTAACTGCCAACACGCCTACTGGAAGTGTATTCACTGTTAGTTTTTTTATCTAAGCACATGAGAAAATTTGAAATTTTATTAGTAGAGGACGAAGAAAATTTACACGACGCCCTAAAATTGAATTTAGAGATGGAAGGCTATAGCGTTAGCTCTTCTTATGATGGGGCCCATGCCTTAAAACAAATACAATCTGCACATTTTGATTTAATTATTTTAGATATTATGCTTCCCTCTTTAGATGGGTTTGCTATAACAGAAACAGTAAGACTTCATAATATAGAAACACCCATTTTAATTTTGAGTGCTAAAAATACAAGTGCCAATAGAGTACAAGGTTTAAAATTAGGTGCAGATGACTATTTGACCAAGCCATTTAATTTAGAAGAATTATTATTACGCGTTGCTAAATTAATTCAAAAAACAAATACGGCTAAACAATCATTGGTATTAGATGAGTATAGTTTTGCAGGGCATACACTCAATTTCAAATTACAAGAAGCCATTAATAATAAAGGGGAGAAGATAACTTTAACAAAAAAAGAAGCAATGCTGCTGCAACTACTCATTGAAAATAAAAATACAGTGGTCACTAGAGAGCGCATTTTACAATCTGTATGGGGGTATCAAGTTTTTCCAACCACCCGAACCATTGACAACTTTATTTTAAGTTTTCGTAAATATTTCGAGCAAGATCCCAAATCGCCGGTTCATTTCATTTCTATAAGAGGCGTGGGCTATAAATTCCTAGATTAGTCGCTTTTGAATGCAATCTTTTGCTGCTTTTCGCGTTAATATTAGTAGTTAACATTAACGCATGTCATTGAACTCTATTTTAGATTATTTAGAACCTATTAATTTAGACCTTCTTTCCAAGGATGAAGGCTATCGGGATACTCAATTGGGTAAGCATATCAAGGCCAATGTAGGCAGTTTGCCAGATATTAGCCAAGCAGATATGGTCCTCATTGGGGCAGGAGAATGTAGGGGTGGAGGTTATGCATTAAATGGACACGAGGCTGCCAATGCAGTAAGGGGGGCACTCTATTCACTTTATTATTGGCATACCCAGGTTTCCATTGTTGATTTAGGGAATGTGAAATTGGGACAGTCTATTCAAGATAGTTATGCAGCCCTTAGAACGGTTATTTCAGAACTATTATTACAAAATAAGAAGGTGGTGATCATGGGGGGGTCTCATGACCTTAGTTTAGCTCAATACCATGCCTATACTTCTATACCTACATTAGTGAACGCGGTGGTGGTGGATGCAAAAATTGATTTAGACCTTGAGGCAAGGCTTCCAGCCGATCATTTTTTAGAAGAACTTTTTACAGGACTTCCGAATCATTTAAATCACTATGCACATATCGGATTCCAAAGTTATTTTATGCATCCGCATATGTTAGAGACCATCGATAAATTAAGATTTGATTGTTATCGTTTGGGTAAGGTCAGAGAAGATATTGAGGAAATGGAACCTGCTATTAGAGATAGTCATATGATGAGCTTTGATATTAGCGCTATTCAAAATGCACAGGCCCCTGCTAATTTAATTACGCCCAATGGTTTGAATGGAGAAGAAGCTTGCATATTAATGCAGTATGCAGGTATGAGTTGGAAAACCAGCACCATCGGGCTATTTGGCTATCAGGCTGAATTAGACAATAATGGTTTGACGGCTATTCAAATGGCTCAAATGATATGGTATATTATAGATGGGATTCAGAAAGGAAAAAAAGAATCGCCCTTGTCGGATGCAGAAAGGTTTAAAGAATTTCATATTGCTTTTTCAGATATAGAAACTAATTTTTTACAAAGTAAGACCACTGGAAGATGGTGGATGCAAACGCATAATAATCAATGGGCACCATGTAGTTATAAAGATTATTTAGTAGCTTCCAATAACGAAATTCCAGAAAGATGGCTAAGAGCATTAGAAAGGGAATAAATTTTCCAACCCTATTTACATTATTTTTATTTTTATCAACTGCTGCTTGTTCTGTACGTCAGGCACAGAAAACTTTATTAGCAGACCCTGCTTTAAAAGGAGCCCATATAGGGGTAGCAGTCTATAATGCTTCTAAAGAAAAATGGGTAGACCGTCACCTTAGTGATTTATACTATACACCTGCAAGTAATACTAAAATTCTTTCTACTTATTTAGGTATGCGCTTTTTAGGCGATTCCATACCTGGTTGGAAAATGGCAGAAAACAAAGACAGTATTTTTTTATTACCCTTGGGGGATCCTAGTTTTTTACATCCCGATTTTACTTATCAACCTATTGCCGATTTAATTCGCCAAACAAAAAAACAAGTGGTGTTATGTTTTCCCGATAAGCCAGATGCCTTTGCAATGTATGGAAAAGGTTGGTCCTGGGATGATTATGCTGAAGACTATCAACCAGAAAGAAATAGACTCAATATTTATGGCAATGTGCTTACCGTTACTAAATCTAAAAACGGGGTCAGTTTTCAGCCAAGTTTATTTACAAAAAATCAGGTAGCGCCTAATGAGTATACGCAGTGGAGCAGGGCTAAATTAGAGAACCAATTTTTTGCCACTGGTAGAACTATTAAAGATACTTTACAACAGATTCCTTTTATAACCGATACCACTTACGCTTTAGCAAAAGCATTACTAGAAGATACATTGCATCCTGCTTTGCCTATTGCTATTCAAAAAGATTGGCATCAAAATAACGGCCATATTGTAAAAACAGTTCCTACGGATAGTTTATTAAAAATTATGATGCACCGTAGTGATAACTTTTTTGCAGAGCAAGTTTTTTTAATGGCAAGTGAACAAGTTTTAGGCACTATTAATGATGAAGCCTTAGTGGATACTATTTTAAAATCGGAGTTTAGTTTTTTCCCTCAACCCACTCAATGGGCAGATGGAAGTGGGCTGAGCAGATTTAATTTAATTACGCCTGAAACTTATGTGGCCTTATTGAAAAAAATGGAAAACGATTTTACTATAACACGTATTAAAAATATTTTCGTACAAGGTGGCAAGACTTCTTTATCTTCTTTTTATAAAAATATCCCTGGAGAATTGTATGCTAAAACAGGAACCTTAGGGAATCAAGTGGCTTTGAGTGGTTATATGATCACCCATAAAGGAACACGATTATTATTTTCAGTTCTAGTGGCCAATCATATTAGTCCTAGTTCTTATCCGGTACGAAAGGCGGTGGAAGCTTATTTAACAAGTATCATGAAGGTAAACTAGGTAAAGTTGAATTAAATAAATTTTACCTAAATAAAGGCTGAACTAATTATTTACTAAACAGGCCATCTAAATAATCTTCTTTTAATTCAACATAGGTAGGGGCTCCAGAAGCAGTGATGGTGGGTATATCGCAGTCTGATAAAGATTCTATCAAAGCATGCATTTCTTTATGACTTAATGCTTGGCCTGCTTTTATAGCCATTTGACGGGCCATGCAACGAATTAATTTTTCTCTTTTGCTAAATTTAATATCACCACTAAAATGTTTAAACTGTTCTAGTAGTAGTTCAATTGCATTTTTTTCATTACCTGAAATCACATCGGCAGGAATACCTTGTATAATAAAACTATTTTGACCAAAGGGTTCAATTTCATATCCAATAAGGGCGAGGTCTTCGATAATATCTTCTAGCAAAATGGCGTCACTCACGCTTAGTTCTAATACCACAGGGAATAAACTTTTTTGAGTCGCATGAGGCTGTGCGCTTGCCTTTTGAAATTTTTCATACAAGACTCTCTCGTGCGCTAATTGTTGGTGAATTATAATTACCCCACTTTGGGAAGGGGCTAATATATACGTTTGATGTAATTGAAGTAGGCTAGCCGTTTCTTCTATTTGTAGCGGGTTGCCTTCTTTGTACAATCCCATAGAAGAGGCTTTTACAATATAGGATTCACCAGCTGCATCCAGCCCTTCATTCGAAGAAGGAATGTCTGTAAAGAAACTTTTCCAGTCTTGCTTGGAAGCATTCCCAGTTCTTGAAATTAAATGTGCTTGATTTTTCTTACTAAAGCCTTCATACAAAGACTGCTTAGTGGTATTATTATACTTTTCGTCGGTAAAAGGTTTTTGAATGGCATCTAATTGTTGAATATTCGCATCCAAAGAAAAATCCAATGACGGGGCTACACTAAATTGTGCTAATGCATGTCTTACGGCCGCTTGTACAAAGGCGTAAATTATTTTATCGTCTTCAAATTTTATTTCTTGCTTCGTAGGGTGCACGTTAATATCCACTTGTGCGGGGTCTACATCAATATATAATAAATAACTAGGAAAATTTTCTTTAGCAATTAAACCTTCAAATGCGTTGGCAACCGCATGATGCAAGTAAGCGCTTTTAATAAAACGACGATTTACAAAAAAGTACTGATCGCTTCTTGTTTTTTTAGCAGTATCTGGTTTGCCTACAAAGCCTGTAATAGTTAAGTAGTCGGTTTTTTCACCCACTGTTACTAGTTTCGTTTGATAGCTATTGCCTAATACTTGAATGGCTCTTTGTTTAAAAGGGCCGCCCTCCCAATGATATACATCTTGCCCATTACTTGATAAACTAAAATAAATTTCAGGAAAGGCGAGCGCTACTCTTGTAAATTCTTCAATGATATGTTTTAATTCGGCACTATTACTTTTTAAAAAATTTCTTCTAGCAGGTACATTGAAAAATAAATTTTTCATACTTATACTTGTGCCTACTGGACAAGCTACAGCGCTTGTATCTGTTACTTTACTGTTTTCAATTTCAACTGCGGTACCCATTTCATCTTCACCTCTTCTCGTTTTTAAACTTACTTGTGCAACAGCTGCAATAGAAGCCAAGGCTTCTCCACGAAAACCCATGGTTCTAATTTGAAATAGATCCTCGATGGTACTTATTTTACTAGTGGCATGACGGGCAAATGCATTTTGTGCATCGCTGGCATTCATACCCTTGCCATTATCAATGACTTGAATTAGGGCCTTGCCCGCATCGTTGACTAGTAATTTAATTTCGGTGGCACCGGCGTCTACCGCATTTTCTAATAGTTCCTTTACCGCGCTGGCAGGTCTTTGAATAACCTCACCTGCCGCTATTTGATTGGCTATGTGGTCTGGCAATAAATGAATGGTATCGGGCAATTTTAGTCGCTTTTGAAGTGTGTAAAAGTAGTAAATTTGCCACTTAAAATACCATATAATGACAAGAACAGCAGACATTCAAAAACTAAGCCATCAGTTTCTTCCTACCGATGCTGTTTTAACCAATTGGGAGGGCCTAGAGCCTTATTTTAAGACCTTATTAGCCCAAGATTTAGATTCAGTAGCCACCCTTGAAAAATGGCTTCAAAACCTAAGTGAATTAGAGGCCTTTATAAGTGAGGATGCCTGTTGGAGACAAATCAAAATGACCTGTGATACCACCGACAAATCTTTAGAAGAATCCTTCAATTTTTTCTGCATGGAAATTCAGCCTAAAATGCAACCTTATGCAGATGCGCTTAATAAAAAATTAATTGCCTGTCCATATACTGCTGAACTGAATCAACCTGCTTATTTTACTTATTTACGTTCGGTTAAAAAAAGTATTGAACTATTTAGAGAAGTAAATATTCCTATTCAAGCAGAGTTAAGTGTACTACAACAACAATATGGAACTATTGCAGGAAAAATGACCATTCAATTTAAGGAGCAAGAATATACTTTGCAACAAGCAGCTCAGTTTTTAGAAAGTCCAGATAGAGCCATTAGAGAAGAAGTCTATCTTAAAATACAAGAGCGTCGTTTGCAAGATCAAACCAGCATGCATGATTTATTTTCTAGCTTAATTCAAAAAAGAAATCAGGTAGCAATGAATGCAGGCTTTGCTAATTATAGAGATTATAAATTTCAAGAGTTAGGAAGATTTGATTATTCCAAAGAGGACTGCTATCAATTTCATGAAGCCATTAAATTACATGTGCTTCCACTGATTGATAAAATTTATGCACGCAAAAAAAAGAAATTAGGGGTGGCTATATTAAAGCCTTGGGATACAGAAGCAGAGCCAGCAGGCATCGCTCCTTTAAAGCCATTTACAGACGGCAAAGATTTATATAATAAATCGGTGGCTTGTTTTGAAAAACTGAATCCATTTTTTGCAGACTGCTTGCGCAAGATGGATGAACTTAAACATTTTGATTTAGAAAGTAGAAAAGGAAAAGCGCCGGGTGGGTATAATTGTCCTTTAGCAGAATCGGGGGCGCCTTTTATTTTTATGAATGCAGCTGGGCAAATGAGTGATGTGACTACCATGGTGCATGAAGGCGGCCACGCTATACATTCTTTTTTAGCGCATCCACTTTCATTAAGCGCGTTTAAAGAATATCCCATGGAAATGGCTGAAGTAGCAAGTATGTCAATGGAATTATTTACCATGAATCATTGGCAAAGCTTTTTTGATAACGAAGAAGATTTAAACAGAGCGAAAGAGCATCAGTTAGAAAGAACCATTACCATCTTTCCTTGGATTGCTATTATTGATAAATTTCAACATTGGGTTTATGAAAATCCTATGCATACCATTGAAGAGCGCACGGCCTCTTGGAAAGCTATTGTAGCAGAATTTTCTACCGACAGTATTGACTATTCAGGTTTAGATATGTATAGAGCTATTGGATGGCAAAGACAACTGCATTTATTTGAAGTGCCTTTTTATTATATAGAATATGGTATTGCGCAACTAGGTGCTATTGGTATGTGGATGCAGTATCAAAAAAATCCAAACCAGGCCTTGGAGAATTATATGAACGCCTTAAGTTTAGGCGGTACAAAGACTTTACCTGAATTATATAAAACAGCAGGTATTGAATTTAATTTCTCACCTGATTATGTAAAAAAATTAATGGATTTTACGAATCAGGAATTAGAAAAATTATACGCTTAATTAATTTGCAGATGGATTAGTTGGTCCATTGTTGGGCCCGTTATTAGGTCTTGGTCCATTATTAGGTCTCGGTCCGTTGTTGGGGCGATTATTAGGACCATTGTTAGGTCTAGGCCCGTTATTGGGTCTATTGTTTGGCCCGTTGTTCGGTCGATCGTTTCTTTGTTGAGGACCATTGTTCGGTCTATTATTTGGTCCGTTATTAGGACGGTTATCGTTTCTTTGTTGGTCTCTTCTTCTGCGATCATTCTTTTCTAAACTTCTCAAACTTATCTGACCTACTAATTCTACAAATTCTGGTTCTACCTCTTTATTTTTTCCGGTAATTTCTACTGCTTGTAATTCCTCTACTGCAATACCTTGTTTATTTAATTTTTTAATTTCAATAACGCGGTCAATAGTTAAAGGAAAATGTTTGGTATTATTAGGAAGGGTATACCACATTAAATTTTTGAAAATATCTTTCTTAATTAAAAAGGCTTGACCCATCACTGTTTGAAGTGTATCTGCATAGTCAGGGAAACCTTGTAAGGCATCTAAATAAGTATCTAGTTCAAAATTCAAACAACATTTTAGTCTACCACATTGTCCACTCAACTTTGTTTGGTTGATAGATAAATTCTGATAACGCGCAGCAGTCGTGTTTACGCTTTTGAAATCGTGTAACCAAGTGCTGCAACATAATTCTCTTCCACAACTTCCAATACCACCCACTTTGGCTGCTTCTTGTCTAATACCTATTTGACGCATTTCCACTTTTACTTTAAACTCACCTGCAAAAGTTCTAATGAGTTCTCTGAAGTCAATTCTATCATCAGCTGTATAAAAGAAAGTTCCTTTTTTACCATCTGCTTGTAATTCTACTTCACTTAATTTCATTTCCAACCTTAGGTCTCTGGCAGCGGCACGACTACGAGACAACATAGCGGCTTCTCTGCTTTTACTAATATGGTAAGTTTCTAAATCTCTTTCGTTACTAGCTCTTAAAATCTTTTTCATTTCAGGACTAAATTCATCGGTCCCTCTTTTCTTTAATTGTATACGCACTAATTCTCCCGTCAAGGCAATTTCTCCTAGGTCAAAACCATTGACGCCTTCTACGGTAACGTAGTCGCCTTTTTCAAAATGTTGCGAGGTGGTGTTTCTAAAGAATTCTTTTCTACTTCCTTGTTTGAAGCTAACTTCTACTACTTTGCATTGTGTAGCGGCATCGTCGATAGGTAAATCGCGTAACCAATCATGTACATTCAATCTATTACAGCCTCCTGTACTACAGCCTCCATTACTTTTACACCCGTTTGGTGTTCCTGTTCCACAAGATCCACATCCCATATTATGTAAGTTCTACTGTTAATGAATAAAAATACCGTGCCTTGCTTCTTTTCTCTGGTTCTCTCGCTTACTTGCTAGGCATCTGTCAAAATTAAGGTTTTGTTCTGAATGATATGATAGAACTTGATGCCCAAGGCCATAAATAGCATTTTGGGGTTGGCATTTCTCTCAATATAATAGGTGGCCTTGTCAATTTCTTGAATAATGGCCTCCATTTGGCCTACACTAGCTATCTTATTGATTCTTAAGGCAAAATCCTTTAAATCGGGGTCCAAAGGCAGGTCGGTACCCAGTATTTTTAAACGAATACTTTGCTCTAGTAAATGGTTAAAATACTTCAAAAACTGCTTCTGTGGTTCCCTGCCCATTTTACTGGTCTCGTCTACCCACTTCACCTGTGCCACTGGCCCATTTTTCAAAATGGCGTTTAGCCATTCTCTTATTTGGCTTAGGTAGTCCGCATCGCTATGTTGTAATAAATGAAGGGCTTCTCTATAATTGCCATCCGACATGGAAGCAATCTGTGCTGCTTTTTCTTTTTCAACTTGTCCTTTACTAATTAAAGCGGCTTCAATTTCACTACTTGCTAATCGAGGCACTTTAATAAATTGACATCTGCTTAAAATAGTAGGTAAAATATTTTCTTCACTAGCAGCTACTAAAATAATAATGGTGTTGTCTGGGGGCTCTTCAATTAATTTTAAAAGTTTATTCCCTTCCTTGCCTAAGTATTCGGGCATCCACATCACGAGTACTTTATAAGCACTTTCAAAACTTTTAAATGATAATTTTTTTATCACTTCAGCGCACTCATCGGCGCTAATATTACCTTGTTTATTTTCGGCTTTAATAAACTGTAACCAATCAAAAACATTGCCATAAGGATAGCCCATGATAAACTCTCTCCACTCTTCAATATAATTAGCACTTAGATTTTTTTGTCCTGGCTTTTCTGTAATCGAGGGAAATGAAAAATGTAAATCGGGGTGCATTAATTTACTGGCTCTATGATAAGCAGGTAAATCTTGTATTTGATCCGGTGTGTAGAAAGTATCTGTTTGAACTGATGTAGCAGGACCTCCAAATAAGTCGGCCACAGATCCTTCATTATTAGCAGGAAGACTGACAATATATTGTGCAAAAGCAATAGCTAAAGGCAGGGCCCCTGCGCCTTCTGGGCCTGCAAATAATAAAGCATGACTTAGTCTTTTTTGTTCTACTAAGTGAACTAATTGCTTTTTTAATGCCTCCTGTCCGATGACTTCGCTAAATAACATGCAACGAAGATAATGGATAGTTTATAAAAGCCGGCTAAAAAACAGCCCTAGGGATTTATTTCAAATAAGATAAAATAGACTCGCTATCTGGCTTGACGTTGCTTGGGAAATAAGCCATCATTTTGCCATTCTCATCAATTAAAAACTTATTAAAATTCCAAGA